>JADZAX010000266.1 GCA_020852405.1 Verrucomicrobiales bacterium | reverse complement strand
TTGGCCAACTGTATCGGCCTTTCCGGAGCAAATTGCCGAACTCACGTCGGCCTAACTCGCGCTAAGCGTTGGGGCGGATGGCGCCGAAGCCGCCGCATAGCCGTGAGGCTGTTTTTCGAAGAATTCTGGGCGATCAACAGGCATTGGGCCGAGACCAACATCACCCATGGGCGGAATCCACCCGGTTCAACCATGCGAAGACGTCGCGCAGTTCGTCATCGGAGACCGAGTGTTCCAAGCCATGATAGGTTTTCAGGGTCGGAGCATAGCCGTGCTCCCGCAACGCCTCGACCGCTTGTTCCGCCGCCGTTTGGGGCACCACCGGGTCGAGGCTGCCGTGGAAGATGCCAATCGGGAAATCGCGCGTTTTGGGCGGGCAGGGATGGTCCTCCCCGGTCAGCAGGTAGCCCGACATCAGCAGGATGCCGGCGATCCTATCCGGGTGGCGCAATCCCACATGCAGCGCCATCGCCGCTCCCTGGGAGAATCCCGCCAGGATGAGACGGTCCGCCGGTTCCCGGGCCATCAGGGCTTCGATTGACCGGGCACTTTCCTCCACCGTTTCCCAGTCCACGGCGCGCGGTTGGCTCAAATCGAGAATGTCATACCAAGCCGGCATTTTCATGCCCAGATTGATGGTCACCTTCCGCGCGGGCGCATGGGGGAGGACGAAACGCCATCTCCGGGGCTCCGCCGCGCGGCTCAGCGCCGCGGCCACCTCTTCAAAATCATGTCCATCGGCGCCGAGTCCGTGCAGCAGGAGCACGGTCAACCCGGCTTCCCCGCGGGGAGCCCCGACTTCCAAAGCTGGCAACAACGTATCCATGGGTCATAGATACCCGGTCGTCGCAGTCAAACCAGAGAAATTTGCCCGTGATCCGATCCGGGGACACGGATCCGCCGCCGGGAACCACTATCGGGTCATTGCGGTCAACAGTGCCGGCTTGACGTCATCCTAATCGCCCCGGCGGTTCGGTGAACGAAATCGGGCCGCACTCACGGGCGGCGGATCGGCCTCAGGCCTTTTTTCGGGCGATGACCTTCATTTCCCCGATGTAAAAGGGGAGAATCCATTGCCGGAGAGCCCGTGGCAGGAACACTGCGGCCATTTTCATGACGCGGTAGATCAGCGGATTGTATTCCACAAACTGGGTCAATCCGTAGTCGAACGTGAGGGGTTTGTAGGTGCGGCCAACATGGAGCACCTCCAGGCCGGCGTGTTCGCAGAGGGCCCGCACATTCGTGGGTTGGAAGTAATGCAGGTGTTCTTCCGGGATGTAAAACCACCAGCGGGATCCCATGAGGCGGCAGAAGATGGAATCGCGGTTGGGGAGCGTCAGGGCGATCTGGCCTCCGGGAGCGAGGCGCTCCACCATGGAGGCGAGGAATCCGGACGGATCGAGGACATGCTCGAGCACGTCAAACGCCGTGATGACGTTGTATTGCGCCGAAGGATCGATGTCCTCAAGAGCGCCGCACTGCACGTCCAACCCCGCAGCGAGGGCCTTGGCCACGGCGACATCGGAGAGTTCCACCCCGGAGGTTTGGATCCCCATGGTTCCGGCTTCCCGGAGAAACACTCCGTTGGCACACCCGACATCGAGCCATTTGCCCTCGCGGGAGAGGTGGGGCAAGATCTCCTGCAACCGCCGCCGCGCGGTCATGGTCTTCATCTCTTCGGCCGCCGTGAAGACCTCATACATGCCTTCCGTGTAGGCGGCATCGTAGTAGGCCTTCAACTCGGCCCGGCTTGGCAGGGGATGTTGTTTTTCCACCCGGCAGGTGCCGCACCGCCAGAAATTCCGGCCTTTTTTGGTGAAAAGCCACTGGAGCCGGGTGTCTCCGCACACCGGACACTGTCCCTCCATCGCCCGGGGCGTCGTGGAATCCACCGCCTGGGAGGGAAAAAGGGAGGCTTGGTCGATAGGTGCAGTGGAATTCATGATTTCTGGAAGTAAAAGATATAAATACTGCCTTTTCCACACCAAATGCGCTATTTTGGAATTTTATCTCAATTTTGAGTGTCGCGGGTTTTGGGTGGAATGGTTGGGTGAAAGATGGGGAGATTGATGGTCCCCACTTGACGGAAATGATTCGACATTTAGCTTCCCGTCCATTAAACCCTGACATCACAGATCCTTTCCATCCCGGACACAGAATCATTTGCCCCTGAGGACGCCAATTGTGGATATCGACGAGATCAAAAAAATCCTCGAGTTGATGGACGAGCATGGACTCTCCTACTTCCAACTCGATCAAGACGGAGCCAAGCTGGAACTGAAGAAAGGACCGGACATGGAGTCAATTCGTTCTTTCATGTCCGCGGCTCCCTCCTACACGATGATGCAGGCCCCGCAAGGGTATGCTCCGGCCCCGGTTGCCTCCCCGGCCGGTCCCGCTGACTCTGGCGCGGGCACAGGGCTGGCGAGTGATGAGGTCGAAATCAAATCTCCGATGGTCGGAACGTTTTACCGGTCTTCCAAGCCGGAAAATCCCTCCTTCGTGGAGGTGGGTTCCGTGATCGGTCCCGACAGCACGGTCTGCATCATCGAAGCCATGAAGGTCTTCAACGAGATCGCGGCCGAGATCAGCGGCACCATCACCGCTTTGCTCGTTGAAAACGGCACGCCGGTGCAGTTTGGGGAACCACTTTTCCGCGTCCGCAAGGGCTGAGATGCCCGCTTTGTCCGGCCCGGTTGTCATAGCGACTTGGTTCGGGAGAGCGTGAATCTGTTTTTTCAACCGAGCGGCCAGTCATCGCCATGTTCAAAAAGATCCTCGTCGCCAACCGTGGCGAAATCGCCCTCCGGGTCATCCGGGCCTGCAAAGAACTCGGTGTCCGCACCGTCGCTGTCTATGCTGAGCCGGATGTCGATTCCATGCACGTTCAATTGGCCGACGATGCCATTTGTATCGGTCCCGCGGCGAGCAATCAGAGCTATTTGAAAACCGACCGCATCATGGCGGCCGCCGAAATTGCCAACGTGGATGCCATTCATCCCGGTTATGGCTTTCTCTCCGAGAATCCCCGGTTTGCCGAGATCTGCGAGAGTTGCAAGGTCAAATTCATCGGTCCTTCCGCCGAAGTGATCGCGATGATGGGCGACAAAAACCAGGCCCGGGCCACCGCCAAGAAATTCGGCATTCCCATCACTCCGGGTAGTGACGGGGTCGTCAAGAATGAAGAGGAAGCCATCCGGGTGGCGGATGAGATCGGATACCCGATCATGATCAAGGCCTCGGCCGGCGGGGGAGGGCGCGGAATGCGTCCGGTGCTCAGTCCGGCGAGCCTGATGTCCTCTTTCCATGCCGCCAGAGCCGAAGCGGAAGCCTGTTTCGGAGTGCCCGATGTCTACTTTGAGCGCCTCATCGAGAATCCTCATCACATCGAAGTCCAAGTCGTGGCCGACCGTCATGGCAATGTTATCGAACTCGGGGAACGCGATTGCTCGATCCAGCGCCGGAACCAGAAGATCATCGAAGAAACGCCGTCTCCGATGCTGAGTGAAGGGCTGCGTCAGCGCATGGCGGAAGCCTCGGTCACGCTGACCCGTCAGATCGGCTACGAAAATTGCGGCACCATCGAGTATCTCGTCGATGACGATGAGAATTTCTACTTCATGGAGATGAACACCCGCATTCAGGTGGAGCATCCCATCACGGAAGAAGTCCGCGGTTGCGACCTGATCAAGGAGCAGATCCGCATCGCCGCGGGGGAAAAGCTCTCCGAACACGTTCTCAACAGCAAGCCGCGCGGCCACGTCATCGAGTGCCGGATCAACGCCGAGGATCCCTACAACAAGTTCATTCCCAGCCCGGGCAAGATCAATCTCTACTACGCTCCCGGAGGCAGAGGGGTCCGTGTCGACACCCACGTTTACAGCGGCTACGAGGTTCCTCCCTATTACGATTCCATGATCGCCAAGCTGATTGTCACCGGTGCGACCCGCGAGATCGCGATCGCCCGGATGCGGCGTGCGCTCGGCGAGTTTCTCATCAGTGGCATCAAGACCACGATCCCCCTGCAATCCTCCATCATGCAGGCGGCCGACTTCATTGAAGGCACCTACAACATCCGTTGGCTGGAGCAGTTCCTCGCCAACCAGCCCGATCCTCCCCATCTCGGGCAGAATCCGCAGCTGGAAGGATCCTGAAGCCGATGCGCGCCCTCGCAGACTGCCGGCTCTACGGCATCCTGGATACCGGCTACATCGCGCCACGCCAAGCGATCTCGGTGGTGCAGGCGATGCTCGACGGTGGCATCGACATCCTCCAGCTTCGTTCCAAGGCTGCCTCGCATGACCAGATGGTGAGCTTGGGGGAGAAGATCCTCCCCCTGACCCGTGCCGCCGGCATTCCGCTGATCATCAACGATCATCCTGCCGTCACCGGCGAGATCGAAGCGGAAGGCGTCCACATCGGTCAGGATGACGGGTCTCTCGAGGAGGCGCGTTTGCTGGCAGGGGATGGCGCCATCGTCGGGCGATCCACCCACAGTGTGGCTCAGGCCCGGGCGGCGGTTGCCGAAGGTGCCGACTACATCGGTTTTGGGCCTCTTTTTGCCACGCCGACGAAGCCTGACTACACCCCCATCGGAACCGCCGACATCCGGGTGGTTCATGAAGAGAACCCGACGGTGCCGATTTTTTGTATCGGAGGCATCAAGCCCGGCAATCTCGCCGAAGTGCTGGCGGCCGGTGCCCTGCGGGTCGTGATTGTGTCCGCCATCCTGCAGGCTCCGGATGTCGCGTCGATGGTCGCGGGCTTGAAAAAAACACTCGCGGGGACTCCGTGACAGTTCTGGTGACGGGTCGACTAGAGGACCCTCCGACATGTCAACGCCGCCATTCCATCCCCGTGATCCGTTGCACGGCATCACCCTCGAGAACATTCTCAACCAACTCGTGGAACGGCATGGCTGGGAGGAAATGGGCTACCGGATCCCGATCCGCTGTTTTCTCTTCGATCCATCCATCAAATCCAGCCTCACGTTCCTGCGAAAAACCCCTTGGGCTCGTCAAAAGGTCGAAGCTTGGTTTGTCTCGGAGCTTTCCGGAGGATGACGCCCCGTTTGGACGCGCGTTCCCGGCGCGGGGAAGAATCCTTGGCCGGACGAAGCGAGGCCCGGCCTCATCCCGGGAAGCAATCACCGTGGACTGATATCGGAAACCATAGTACCCTCGAGCGCATGAAGCCAATCCATTTCTTGATCGTTGTCCTGGCCGGGTTTGCCGGTTTGACGGGCTGTTCGTCCCCTCAACAGATGCCAAATTTGGGCCGTTCAATCCGGCAATCCGTCAAACCCCAGGTTCCGAATGAATTTGGCAATAACAAGATGACCCCGGACTTCAACAACCAAGGTCCCAGCATGCCGAGCTTCAATCCCCTGGGAGGTTCCGATTCCGGTCCCCTGAATCCGGATCTTTCCCCCAGAACCCAGGCCCTGGGCAACGCCTTGTCGAATTGATCTCCGGTTCCGGTCTGGAGCCCGGTGGGATCAAAACTCCGCCGATCCCGGAACTCTCGGGAAAGGGATGACATCACGGATGTTGGAGACTCCGGTGACGAACATCAACAGGCGCTCGAATCCGAGGCCGAACCCGGCGTGGGGTACCGTGCCGTAGCGGCGCAGATCGAGATACCACGAGTAGGCTTCCTCGGAGAGATCCTGGCGGGCGAGATTGGCCCGCAGCACATCGAGACGTTCCTCGCGTTGGCTGCCCCCGACGATCTCACCGATGCCGGGCGCGAGCAGATCCATCGCGGCGACGGTCCGGCCATCCTCGTTGGCCCGCATGTAGAACGGTTTGATATCCTTCGGGTAATCAAAGACCGTGACCGGACAGCGGCAGTGCTCCTCGGTGAGGTAACGCTCATGCTCGGCCTGGAGATTCTGTCCCCAGGCCACCGGGTATTCAAAGGACCGGCCCGACGCCAGGAGAATTTCCACCGCCTCGGTGTAGGTGAGCCGGGCGAACGGCCGGTCCCGGACGAAGGCCAGCCGGGTCAGCAATTCCTTGTCGACAAACTTGTTGAAGAAGGCCAGATCCTCCGCGCATTCCTCCATGGCTGTGGTTACGAGGTATTGGATCATTTCCTCCGCGAGTGCCATGTCTCCCTCCAGATTGCAGAACGCCATTTCCGGCTCGATCATCCAGAATTCTGACGCATGTCGGGAGGTGTGGGAGTTCTCCGCGCGGAACGTGGGGCCGAAGGTGTAAATGTTCGACAGGGCGCAGGCAAAGGTTTCCCCTTCGAGCTGTCCGCTGACGGTCAGATAGGTGGGTTTTCCGAAGAAGTCAGGCACGCCCTGCTTCATTTCCTCCGGGGAGAGGGTGGTGACGCGGAACATTTCGCCGGCGCCTTCGCAATCGCTCGCGGTCACGATGGGGGTGTGCACATAGACAAACCCGCGTTCCTGGAAGAACCGGTGGATGGCGTAGGCCATGCGGCTGCGGACCCTGAAAACGGCTCCGAAGAGATTCGTCCGGGGACGGAGATGGGCAATGGAGCGGAGGAATTCGGGGGTATGGCCTTTTTTCTGCAGCGGGTAGTCCTCCGGGGTCGCTCCATGCAGCGTGATGCGACGGGCCACCAGTTCCCAAGCCTGGCCACCACCCTGGGAAGGAACGAGATCGCCTTCCACCTCCAAAGAGGAGCCGGTGCGGAGATGGGCGACCTCCTCCGCGTAATTCGGCAGGGAGGCATCCGCGACGACCTGGAGGCTGCGGAGGCAGGAGCCATCATTGACTTCGAGGAAAGAGAAGGCCTTGGAATCCCGCCGGGTGCGGACCCATCCCTGGATGAGCACAGGAGCCGCCGGAGCGGCGGAGGCATGGAGCAGGGAGAGAACAGAAGAGCGGGCCATGGAGCAGAAAGTGGGGGACGTGACGGAGGAAACGTCTCCCGAAACTGCCAAAACTCAAAGGGAGATTGATCGGTGCTGCGGGCCGGAGCGAGCCTAAATCAACTCCGCGATCGGGGCGCCCCCATCGACCAAGGGAATGGGGCGTCCGATGGCATCGGGAAAGGTGGTCCGGTGGTCGATTCCCAACACGTGGTAAATCGTGGCCAGAATATCTCCCGGAGTCAGGGGCCGTTCCTTCGGATATTCACCCCGAGGATTGGTCGCCCCAATGACCTGGCCCATCCGCAGTCCTCCTCCCGCGAAAAGCACGCTCATTGCCTGGCCCCAGTGGTCCCGCCCGGGGACAGGATTTCCCGGCAGACCATGGTTGATTTTCGGCGTCCGACCAAATTCTCCCATGATGACGACAAGCACGTCATCGAACAGGTTCCGGTCCTTCAAATCCTGCACCAGGCCGGCCACGGCGCGGTCGAGCACCGGCAGCCTCACTTCCAGGCCGTCCTTGAGGTTGGAATGGGTATCCCAATGGGGCATGTCCACCGTGACAAACCGAACTCCGGATTCGACCAGTCGGCGAGCCATCAAAGTGTAGTGCCCCCAGGGGCCCCGGCCATAGGCATCTTTCGTTTTTTCACTTTCCTTGGACATGTCGAACGCCGCGCGCGCCTCACTGCCGAGCAGCATTTGCAGGGCGGACTGCTGGTGCTTGTCATAGGTGTCCATGCTGCCGCTCCGGTCCATCGCCCGGTCGATACCGTCGAGCTGTTTCAGGAGGCCCGCCCGCTCGTCCATGCGGAGGCTGTTGCCCGCCATGTTGTCGAGAAAGGGAGGAGGCTGGACTTCGGTCTTGGCATTGGCGGCGAGGTATTTCTGCTTCAGATTGACCTGGAAAGGATCGTAGGCTCCGCCGAGGTAGGCCGCGCCTTGGTAACCGGGGTAGAGGAAAACACTCTCCGCCGCCGGGAGTCCCACATAGGGCGGCAGGCCGGTCGCCTTGGCGTTACGCAGCCGGGCGACACAGGAGCCCACGGAGGGAAACTGAATTTTCTTGTTCACCGAGGTGGCCCCGAAGCGTCCCGTCAGCATCCAGTGGGCAGCCGCGAAGTGGTCGCCGTTGTCATGGTGGACCGAGCGAACGATCGCCATGGCATCGGCATGTTTGGCATGGAGCGGCAGCATTTCCGAGAACCGGATGCCGGGGACATTGCTGGGACGGTCCCCCCAGGGGCCGCGGTATTCCGAAGGCGCTTCCGGCTTGGGGTCGTACGTTTCGAACTGGCTGGGCCCCCCGTCGAGCCAGATCAGAATCACCGATTTCCCGGTGTCCGTGGCTTTTCCCATGGCTGATAACTTGGCAAAATCGGCGAATGACAGGCCGAAGGCGCTGAGGGCGCCGGCTTGCAGCGCGGAGCGCCGGGAGAATCCCTGACAGTTGCGGGAGGCGGCGCCGTCCCGGGAGATTGTGAACATGGCGGGTAGGATGGTGGGCTGCCCTATTGATATCATGGTTGGGAAGCCGAAGCACCTGAAATCCATTGACCTGCGCGATCACGCCCTCCGATGGAAGTCCGCCGGGAGATGCCACATCCTTTCATGGAGTCGCGATCGGATCGCTCCGGCTTCTGGCCAGGCCGTTGCCCGATCGCCGGAGCACAAAAAAACGGCATTCCCGCAAAGGAATGCCGTTTTGGTGAATGGGTGAACCGGGGACGGTCTCAGACTTGGCCGTGAATGGATTTGCCGGCGCAGAGGAGATCGTCGCAGGCGCGAGCGATACGGGCAGCCATGCCTTCTTCGCCTTTCTTCAGATAGCCGCGGGGATCGTAGGCCTTCTTGTTGCCGACTTCACCGTCGACCATGAGAGCGCCGTCGTAGTTTTTGAAGAAGTGATCCACGATGGGGCGGGTGAAGGAATACTGAGTGTCCGTGTCGATGTTCATCTTTACGACACCGTAGCCGAGGGTTTCCCGGATCTGCTCCAGGGGGCTGCCGGAGCCGCCGTGGAAGACGAGGTCGAACTCGGCCGCCTTGCCATACTTTGCCATCACCGCGTCCTGTCCCTGCTTGAGGATGTCGGGGCGCAATTTGACGGAGCCGGGTTTGTAATGACCGTGGACATTGCCAAACGTGGCGGCGAATGAGTAGCGGCCAATGCCCTCGAGGGCTTCATAAACGGCCAGCATGTCCTCGGGGGTAGTGTAGAGCTTGTCGCTGGGGGTGTCGTGAGATCCCGAAGCCCCGTCTTCTTCGCCACCGACGACACCGGCTTCGACTTCCAGCACGATTTCGTTGATTGCGCAGAGTTTGAGGGTCTCCTTGGAGAGCGCCATGTTCTCCTCCAGAGGGAGGTTTGAGGCATCCAGCATGTGGTTCTGGAACAGATTGTTTTCCCCCTTGGCGCGACGGGCTGCGGTCGCCTCGATCAGGGGTTTCATGAAACTGTCCACCTGGTTGGGGGGGCAGTGGTCGGTGTTCAGTCCGACGAGAACGCCGTACTGCTCGGCGAGGCGGTGCGCGGCCTCGGCAAGGACGATGGTTCCGAAAGCGGAGTTTTTATGGTTCAATCCGGAGGCGAACTGGCCGGCACCGGTGGAGAACTGGATGATGCCGTCCGACTTCATGTCGGCGAACGCCTTGAGCGCGGCATTGATGGTGATGATGCTGGTGCAGTTGATGGCGGGATACGCGTAGCCACCCTCCTGGGCGGCATCCAACATGGCGGCGAATTGTTTGGGAGTTGCGACTGGCATGGGCGACTCAATAGCGATTCCCGTGCCGTTTGCAAGCGATTCTCCAGAAAGGAGCGGAATCCTGTGGGTCCGGGAGCGACCCTGAAGGCCGTCCCGACCATGAAAATTCCAGCGGTGGCGGGACGTGGCCGCCTTCAGGGGGCTTCACTTGCCGAAGCGCCACAAATGTTTGTCACTGCGGACATAGACGGCATTTCCTGACAAGGACGGCGTTCCCAGGATCGTCTCTTTCAAGTCCACTTCCGAGGTGACCACTCCTTCGGCTCCGGTGAGGTCCACACATTGACCGATGCCCGGCTCGCTGAAGACATAAAGATGGCTCGCGGTGGCGATCGGGGAACTGCTGAACGGGCCTTTGAGGCGGATCCGCCAGAGACGCTCGCCATCTTTCAGGCTGATGGCATTGAGGACTCCGGCTCCGTTGATCACGTAGCCTTTGTTCCCTGAAACCAGAGGACTGCCGGTGCCGGGACGCTGTTCTGACTGCCGCCAGAGCTGCTCCACGGCGGCACCGTTGGCCGTGGCTTTGAATGCGGTGAGTCCGTTGGAAGGGGCGTAAATGATGTCCCCGAACGCGGCGCTGGAAGCCATCGTGGCGGCACCTTCGGTGTAGTTCCAGACTTCGGAGCCGGTCGAGGCAACCACCCCGAGGATCCCCTTGCTCGACTGGAGGGCGACAATTTCCTGTCCGGCCGGTCCGACCACGATCGGGGAGGTCCAGTTGGCTGCCTTGGGCCGGTCGATTTTCCATTTGTTGGCGCCGGTCCGCACGTCGAGTCCGACGGCAAAGGACTCGCTGTCATTCTCGATTTGGGCCACGAATGTATCGTCAATGACGACCGGGGAGGAGGCCATCCCGAGACTGTTGGAGGCGTTGGGATAATCGTAGGTGAGGCCCCGGGTCCAAAGAAGGTTCCCCTCCAGATCGGTGCAGAAAACGTCGTTGCTGGAGTAAATGGCGAAGACCCTTTTGCCATCGCTCGCCGGGGTGGGGGCGGCAACGCAGGTTTTTTCATGGGTCATGGTCCGTCCGGTGGCCCAGAATTCCCGGTGCCAGAGTTTTTTGCCATCGGCCGCGGCAAAGCAGATGAGGTGCAGCCGGTCCTGGAGGGGGCCGCTGCTGCAGGTCAGAAACACCCGGTCCCCCACCACAATGGGAGAGGAAAGGCCCCTGCCCGGGAGATCGGACGACCAAGCGAGGGTTTCCTCGGTGAGCGCGGCGGGGCCTGTGGCGCCGTCCTCGGCAATGCCGGTTCCATGGGGGCCACGGAAATTGGGCCAGTCCGCGGAGGCGGGGAGTGCCGGGACGAGAAGGAGCAGGAGAGCGAGGGATCGGGAATGCATGGCCAAAATGAGATGGGGAAGGAGGGCGAAAAAGTGGGAGGATTACTTTTTGGCGACAGCGCCCAGAGGAGGGGTTGGCGGACGGTTCCGGGCGAGAATGGCAGTGCCAGTGCTGTCGCAGACGCGCAGTTGGAACTGCCACTCCACCGTCCAGGTTTCTTTCTGCTCGTTCTGGCAAAGTTTGACGAGGATGGTGTTCTTCCCTTTTTGAAGATCGATCGGCATGCGGTACTGGTCGACCCGGGCGCCACGGTGGTATTCATCCCGTCCGAAAATGAGCTTGCCATTGACCCAGATTTTCCAGGCATTTTTGCAACCAAGGCGCAACTCGGCGGGACGGGTTTCCGCAGAATCAAACTCCGTGTAGGCATACCCGGTGACTTCCTTGATCAGGTCCGGGAAGAGCTTGTTGAAGTCCACCATCCCGTAGGGGTCGGACGAAACCAGGTCCTGCCAACCGATCTCCCCATTTTTCCCGGGATACTTGGCATCGAGTTGGATTCCCGTTTCCGGGGGATTGACGGTGTCGAATCCCGCGCGGCCGGTGTTGTCAAAGGGAGCGAGGGCCTTCCACTCCATGAGGAAACCAAAGTGCCGGGGCAGATCGACGGTGCGTCCCATCTTGGTCAGGGTGGCGTTCAGTTCCTTGATCTGGTCGACATCCCGCGCGGAGCGGATCGCCTGCTCATAAAGCAGACCGGCGGCAGCCTCATCGCCGGCGGTTTTGGCTTCCGCAGCCTGCTTGGTAAGCCAGGCCACCGCATCCCGTCGCAACTCCACAGCTGGATCGTTCAGCAATCCGGGAATGAGCTTTTCAGCGGCATTCGGGGCGCTCCGTTGGATCAATTCGAAGGCAAAGCGCCGGGCCCGTGGATTTTGGGTGACCTCGAACAGAAAGCCTCCCAGCGTATCGACCGACGGCGATTTTCCGGCGGCGAGGTCACGGTCGACGATGGTTTCCAACGCTGACCGGATCCAGTTGAGGGCGAGTGGATTGGCCTCGCCCATGGCTTCGAGCAGAGGAATGAGGGACTCGGAATCGGCGGAGGCAACGACCTTCCAAGCTGAGGAAGCTTCAGCATTTCCCTTGGCTTCGGGGCCGACCGCCAGCAGGGTGGTCAGCGCTTGATCGAATCCATCCGGGGCCGCCCGGAGGGCGGACAGGGACAGACAAACGGAGGTCAAAATCAGGATGGCGGGCAAAAAAACGCGGCGGGGCATCATGGTGCTGGCATTGTAGCAAATGCCGCCGGGTCATCAAGCCCGCGTTCGCGCTTCGTGATCAAAGGGGAGTCCGGAATGGCTTGCCACCAGGCGGGGTTCCAACAATCCAGATAAGGCGACATGCCGGCAGATTTGGCTTCCGGGGCAAGGGTGTAGACATGTTTCCGGTCGAAGAGTTGCTCGGCGCGGTATTCCTCGCCATTGACGGCGATCGGATCGATCGTTGCTGGCGGGTCCTCAAGGGTGGTTTCCAGGACGTGCTGGACCCCTCCTATGCGCACGACGCACCAGGAATGCTGTCCGATCTGGAGATTCCATCCGATGGCCACCCGGGCGTCCAGTCCAGCAGAAATGAGGGCATCGGCGAGGAGGATGGCGGTGTCTTCGCAGTCGCCTGACGCATCCAGCCAGGTCTCGGCGGGCGCTTTCCAGATTTCTAGATTCCCTGAGCCGCTCCCGTTGTCGTCGTGGGCGTAGTGGCAATGTTCGAGCACCGCCGCATAGACCCTTTTCAGCCGTTCAGCGGGGGGCAGTCGAAGCAGGGCGGCATTGTCGGCCATTTGATAGCTCGTCAGGAAGTCGGGAGCCCGGCGCAGAACGCCATCGGTGCCCGAACCGAGGACTTCGCAGACTTTTTCACAGTCCGGGCAGCGCAGGATCAGCGTCCGGGAACGTCGGGCCAGCTTGACGGCATGGTGCCGACCACAGTGGGGGCAGCGCTGGATGAATTCCCCTCCTTTTTCATTGGCGGCATCCAGATCGAAATCCGGGAGACGTGAGGAAAGCATCGCCAAACAACCCTGACGGTACCCGTCCCGGAAGACCACCGTGCTCAGGGAGTCAAAATCCGGTCCGGCGGTTTGGGCCCAGTCGGCAACAGACGGCGCCAGAGAAGCCGGATTCGGGTGGTAGACCAGAGTGGCGGAGAGTTGCCGCGCTCCGGGAAAGTCGGCCTGGACGGCCTTGAAAACTTCGTCCAGTCCAAGCAACGAAGGTTTTTTGGTCGCAACCACCAGCCGTTCCAGTTTCTCCTGCAAGGGCTCGTCATCGTGGACGATGGGAAAGCGCTGCTCTGTGCGTTGTTTGTTGATCCGTCCGGCACAGAGGCGGCGGAAGGAAACCTGGTCCGGGATGGATCGGGTCCCACTGAGGGCCGCCGTCGCACTCTCCAGCACTCCTCCAGAGCCTGAAGACGCGATATAGAGCGTCCCAGGCAGGGCCAAGAAAGCCACCCAGGTAAAAAATCTTGTCATGTTTCTATAAAAACCATAATTTATTTCGACAGGAAATCCACCTTTAAATTGTCAGTTCTCCTAATCCCGGTCGACCAGCGGCAGTCAGCGGTGCCCTTTTATTGCACAGTGGCCCGGATCGTGAGGCTGCCGGCATTCCCTCCCCCGAAAAATTGGCGGGAAAAATCATCCGGTGCGTTGGTGAAACTTCCGATGGTCACGGTGGCCCCATTTTCCACCACCACTTTTGTGGAAAGCCGCGTGTAGGTCACAAATTGACCCGCGCCAGCGATGCCGCCGGGGCCCGCCTGACCGGGAAAGGTTTGGGGAGGTCCCATCACGATGGCGGAGATCTGAGGGATCACTTCCAGAGAAATCAGGTTGCCGCTCACGGTGGGTTTGACCAGCAGGCGGGTGCCGGCCTTCTCCCAGTGGAATTCTGGCGCCTGGAATTGTCCGCCGGGCATGACATGAATGATCTGGTTGCCCGGTCCTTGGACGGAGAAGGGGGCATTGGCACCGATGGAGTAGGCCGAGAAATAATCCAGGAACGGGACTTCCCGGGCAACCTCGAGGACCCCCTGGCCCCCGCTGGCGACGAGAACGAAGCTGTTGCTCATCCCGGAAGAGAATCCGGATTGGATGGTGCCGCCGATGTTCACATCCACTGTTCCCCGGGGCATCACGATGCGACCGGAGACGCCGGATGTCATGGGGCCGACAGGACGGCCGTTGACCGTGTTTTGCCGGATCACCCCAGGCGCGCCGGGGCCTGAGGGGGAGACCACCCCGTAGGGCGTCACATAGCCGCCTCCGGGAGGCATCACTGGACCATAAATGCCTCCCGATCCCCCCATCCCGACCCGGCCAGGGATGGGATTTCCCGAAATGCGGACGCCTCCGGTCGTTGCGGGATGGCTGTCCAAGCTCATCGACATGACTTCGATTTTGACATTGCGGGGCGGTGCCGCAAGGGCTTGGAGAAACGTGCGGACCGCATCCACCGTGGAGGGACGGGCGGTCAGGCTAACGAGTCGACGTAGCTCAAAGACGTTGTATTTTTCGTCGGGCTGGGCAATGTCCTTGAGAATCGCCCGGACCTGCGCCGGATCCGCATTCCCGTAAGGAATTTCAATGCTCATGAAACCGGCTGACGGCGTCGGAGGGGGGGGCTGGGCCGGAATCATCGGAACCAAGGCCACCATCAGAAGGGCAGCCATCCATCCTGGGAGCAGGGAGAAAGGTCTCATGGCAGAACCGCCCATGTGCCGGGCTCTCTTCATGGTAGTCTTCTGGTTGCGCATCGGCAAGATAATCCGCTTGCGGCGTGGCATTTCCGCGAAAGGTTGGGACCATGCCAGACAATCCTCTTTTTCAACACCATGCCATCCGCGGTCGACGGGGCGAAGGTCCCACCCTGCTGGTCATCGCGGGAGTCCACGGGGATGAGTTCGAAGGTCCGGCGGCCTGCCGGAGGCTCATCGCGGAGACCGAGCCTGACGCCCTTTCGGGAAATCTCCACGTCATTCCCATGGCGAATGAATCTGCCTGCCGGTGCCGCGCCCGCTGCGGTTCCGACGGCCTCGATCTGGCCCGGACGTTTCCTGGTCGGGCCGGTGGCAGCATCACCGAGCGAGTGGCTCATGCGCTCTCGGGGATCATCCGGGAGGCCAGTGCCTTCATTGACCTTCATTCCGGGGGAACCATCATGGAGGTCGCCCCGTTGTCCGGCTACATGCTGGTTCAGGATGCCGGGGTGCTGGAACGGCAGCGTGACCTTGCCAGGGCCTTCGGACTTCCTTTGGCCTGGGGAACTTCGGCGGCCTTGGACGGACGCTCCATGTCGGAGGCGCGGGATGCGGGAGTTCCGGCGATTTATGCCGAATATCTCGGTGGGGCGCGCTGCTCGGAAGAGGGAGTGGCGGCCTATGTGGAGGGCTGCCGCAGAGTCATGGCCCTGTTGGGCATGATCGATCCCATGCCGCCTTCGCAGTTGGTTCCCGAATGTGTCGAAGATACTTCCCCGGGATCAGGGCACATGCAGATCTGCCATCCCGCCCCGATGGAAGGAATTTTCGTGCCCTCAGTCCAGCTCGGCGAGGAAGTGCGGCGGGGGCAGCCGCTCGGAATGGTCGTCGATTATCTTGGCGCCGAGCAGCGTTCCATTCCAGCTGAACGCGACGGCCGGGTCATCGTATTGCGGACCTATCCCCGTGTCGATGCAGGGGAGTCCGTCGGCGTCATTTTGTGAAGCGCAGCTTCCGCATTGAAACGTCCCGCATCCATCAGTTTATGAAAATATGAAGACCGCATTCATCACCGGAGCCGCGCGAGGGATCGGCCTCGCCATCGCGGAAGAGTTTTTCCGGAAAGGTTGGCGCATCGCCATGGCCGACATCCTCCGTGACGACTTGTCCGCTGCCGCGGAAACGCTGCAGAAAGCGGGCGCGGAGGTTCTCGCGTTGCCGGTGGACCTGTCGGACCTGCCGGCCGCAGAGAAGGCGGTGGCCGCTGCCGCGGGGCATTTTGGCGGCATTGATTGCCTCGTCAACAATGCCGCGGGACATGACTTTCTGGGAATCCATGAGATGACTCCCGCTTCGTGGCACCGGGTGCTTCAGGTCAATCTCACGGCGCCGGCGTTCCTCTCCCAATTCGCACGGCCCCACCTCATTGCGTCGGGGCAGGGATGCATCATCAATGTCACCAGCATTGATGCCTGGTTTGGCAAGGGCATCGCCCCGGCATACGTTGCCGCGAAAGGGGGATTGCTCAGCCTGACCTACGACCTCGCTTCCGCGCTCGCTCCCCATGGTGTCCGGGCTGTGGCGGTCAGTCCGGGGGCCATCGACACCGAGTTGAGCCGAGACTATGCCGATGCCTCCGGTGGCAGTTTGACTGAGGATTTGCGGAACTTTACCGAGGATCTGATTCCTCTGCGTCGATGGGGCCGGCCGGAGGAAATCGCCCGTCTCGTGGTGTGGCTCGCCGGACCTGAGGCTGGCTACATCACCGGGACCGAAATCGTCGCCGACGGCGGTTTGATGCACAACAACCTTTCTTTGAAGCTGAAGCAACGGATGAATCCGGGGACTTTCCCCTGATCCGTCCTCCTTGCCGATGGGAGCCGTTTGCCGACCGATTCGGGGTTTCGTTTTCCGGAATTGGCGGCATCTTGGTGCCTTTCTATTTCCGCTTCCCTTCCTCCATGGCCAAAGGCTTCGACACTCTCCCCGGTTTTCGTGATTTCTACCCCGAAAGCTGCGCCGTGCGCAACGCGATCTTCGACACCTGGAGATCGGTCGCCCAGCGCTACGGCTTCGTCGAGTATGACGGACCCGTGTTGGAGCCGACCGGGCTCTACACGCGGAAGAGCGGCGCGGAGATCGTCAACCAGTTGTTCTGTTTCACCGACAAAGGGGAACGGGAAGTGGCCCTGCGCCCCGAGTTGACCCCGACCCTGGCGCGGCTCGCCGCGGCCCGGCAACGGGAATACAAAAAGCCGCTGCGCTGGGTTTCCATCGGCCAGTTCTTCCGCTACGAGAAACAGCAGAAAGGCCGGACCCGTGAGTTCTACCAGTTCAACTGTGACATTCTGGGCGAAACCAGCCCTGCCGCCGACGCGGAACTGATCGCTCTCTCCATCGATGTGATGCGGGCCTTCGGTTTCGATGAAACGCATTTCCGGATCCGCCTCAGCGACCGCCGGGTCTGGACCGATTTCGCGGCCCGGGCCGGCGTGGGGGAGGACTCCGTGGGCGACTTTCTCCAGATCATCGACAAGCTCGATCGCGACAAGCCCGAGGTTTCCGCTGAAAAACTGGCCGCACTTGGCATTGCGCTCGAGGACGTGCGGGCTTTCATCGCGGCGGGCGATCCCCAGAGCGAATCTTTGGGGATCGTGCGGGCGGATTTGGTGGCGCGGGGGTTGGAGCGATTCGTGGAGATCGATCTCGGCATTGTGCGGGGACTGGCCTACTACACCGGGGCCGTTTTCGAAGTGTTCGACATTGGAAAAGGAATGCGGGCCGTCGCCGGAGGGGGACGGTATGACAAACTCGTCGAGTTGATCGGCGGAGTGGACATGGCGGCGGCGGGCTTCGCCATGGGGGCCGTCGTGATCGGGGACCTGATCCGTGAAACCCCGGCCACTGCGGCCCGGCTCGATGCGGCGGTGGCCGCCCAAAGCGGGCTCGACCTTTTCATCATTGTGGCGGACGAAACCAAACGCCCCGAAGCTCTGCGCATGGTCCAGGAACTGCGGGACACCGGCTTCCGCGTGGCCTCTCCGATCGCTCCGGCCAAAGTCGGCAAACAATTCCAAATGGCCGAGGAGCAGCGCGCCCACATTGCCGTCGTCATCGGA
>JADZAX010000265.1 GCA_020852405.1 Verrucomicrobiales bacterium | reverse complement strand
TATCCGCTACTGCGCCACCTACTCCGGCGGGCTGGTGATTTTGGCCAGTCTCGGCGCAGATGTCGGGGTCGCGGCTACGACTGCCAAGCAATGGCTGAGTGTGTTGGAGGCCTCCAACATCATCCACCTCCTGCCGCCGTACTTTCGCAACTACGGTCGCCGCCTGATCAAAACGCCAAAGCTCTACTTCAAAGACACCGGCCTTCTGTGCTTCCTGCTGGGCATCCACTCCCCTGAACAACTGAAGGAATCGCCATTTGTCGGCGCGATCTGGGAGACGTTTGTGTTGGGTCAGTTGCACCGCGCCATCCAGGCAGAGGCCAGCCCGGCTGAGGTCTTCTTTTGGCGAGACGCCCACGGGGTCGAGGTGGACTTTGCCATCTGGCTGAATGGTCGGCTTCAGTTCGTCGAGGTGAAGTGGTCTGAGAGTGGCGATGAATCCCGCCACCTAAAGCCACTGCATACGGTGCGCTCCATCTTGGGGGACCACGCTGCGGACCGTCACATCCTGGCATGTCGCACACCACACGATCACTGGCATCCGCACGACCCGAGCGTCCGTGTGGTGAATGCCTATCGATTTCGGGATTGGTTCCGAGTTCCAGAACCTGTGGAGAGCGTCGTCCGCGAAGACCCACCCAAGGAGAGTCGGGCCAAAAAGAAACCAGCCCGCAAACGCGCCATCACCAGTCGGAAACGCTGATGGCATCGGCGCGCTGGCGCGAAAAGAGGCAGCAGATGAGCAGCCTTTCCCTTTGCCCTGGGGCGTAACCCATTTCAGATTGCCCCCTCTATCGCCATGCCTACACCCGCTTTTCACTATCAAGAACTCCTCGAACTCGGAACCGATGACACAGAGTATCGCCTGCTGACCAAGGAGCACGTCTCCACGGCGCAGTTTGATGGAAAAGAGGTGCTCCTCGTCGAGCCAGAGGCACTGACATTGCTGGCCAATCAGGCCTTTCACGACATCAATTTTTTCCTGCGCCCAAAGCACCTCAAACAGGTGGCTGCGATCCTTGAGGATCCAGAGGCATCCGAAAACGACCGCATGGTGGCGCTGACGCTCTTGAAAAATGGGGATGTCGCCTCGGCAGGACTGCTGCCGTTTTGTCAGGACACCGGAACCGCCATCATCATGGGGAAAAAAGGGCAACAGGTCTGGACGGGTGGCGGCGATGAGAGCGCGCTGTCCAAGGGAGTGTACCAGGCCTACACGGACAACAACCTGCGCTATTCCCAGAATGCCGCGTTGGACATGTTCACAGAAAAGAACACCGGAACGAACCTCCCTGCCCAGCTCGATATCTACGCCACCGATGGGGACGCTTACAAATTCCTGTTCATCGCCAAAGGGGGAGGATCCGCCAACAAGGCGTTTCTCTATCAAGAGACCCGCGCGGTCCTGAATCCCAAGGGAATCGTGAAGTTCCTGACGGAAAAAATGGTCACGCTAGGGACGGCGGCCTGTCCGCCCTATCACCTCACTTTCGTCATCGGTGGTACCTCGGCGGAGGCGACGATGAAGCATGTCAAACTGGCCTCCACCAAATACTACGACAACCTGCCGACGACCGGCAACGAACACGGCCGGGCCTTCCGTGACGTTGAGTTGGAGGCTCAGATGCTGGAGGCAGCCCGCACCTGCGGGATCGGCGCGCAGTTTGGCGGCAAATACTTCGCGCTGGATGTGCGTATCATCCGCCTCCCACGCCACGGTGCCTCCCTGCCCATCGGCATCGGTGTGTCCTGTTCGGCGGATCGGCAGGCCAAGGGCAAAATCACCCGCGACGGAGTCTTCATCGAGAAGTTGGAGACCAACCCCTTGCAGTACATCCCAGAGGAGTTGCGTCACCGCAAAGACACCGCCGCGGTCCGCATAGACTTAAACAAGCCAATGGCAGAGATCCGGGAGGACTTGAGCCAGTACCCCGTGACCACTCGACTGCTGCTCAGCGGGCCAATCATCGTCGCCAGGGATATCGCCCACGCCAAGCTCAAGGAGCGGATTGATGCTGGCGAGGCCCTGCCGGACTACTTCAAGGCACACCCAGTCTATTATGCCGGCCCAGCCAAGACCCCGGCCGGGATGCCGAGTGGAAGTTTCGGCCCAACAACTGCGGGTCGCATGGACAGCTACGTTGACCTTTTCCAAAGCCACGGCGGAAGCATGGTCATGATCGCCAAGGGGAATCGCGGGAAGCAGGTTACAGAGGCGTGTAAGAAGCACGGCGGATTCTACCTCGGCAGCATCGGGGGCCCAGCCGCTATTTTGGCCAAAGAAAACATCAAGAAGGTCGAAGTGGTCGAATTTGCCGAGTTGGGGATGGAGGCAATTTGGAAAATCGAGGTCCAGGACTTCCCTGCCTTCATTCTCATTGATGACAAGGGAACGGACTTCTTTGAAACCGTTGGTCCCGGCTGCACCCTACCGCACTGAGGCATCGTGTGGGGATTCAGACCTGCCGAGCGCAAATTCGGGCTTTTTTTGCGCAGTTTTGCCGATTTGTTGTCACAATTAACGCAGAATTGCCTATATACATCAATGGTGGCGAATGTCTCTGACGGCAGTGGTGCTGGCGTCTGGGGTAAATTCCATCCAAAACAGCCCAAAAATTCATCGTAAATCTGAAAACTCAGCTTTTTTTATTGACTTGCCCCCTCCAATCAAGTTCAACGGAGTCGGTATTCGTCCGGACCATGTTGAGCCCGATGATTGGCCTTTCTCTTCCCCGAGCAAAACTTGGCAGTAAAATTGCTGCAACTTTCTGGAAGAAAAACGGTAATCATAGCGTAAGAACAGGTTCTCCACTGATGTATTGATGTGGGGACGGAGCTCTTTTTTACTTTCTGACCCAACTACCTAATGTCTAACATGGAACTCGATGGCGGCATCAAGATCTACCTTCGGGAGATCGGCAAGACGGACTTGCTGACCCCCGACCAGGAGGTCGAGCTCGCTGAACGGATCAAGCGCGGTGACCCAGAGGCACGCTCGCACATGATCCGCGCTAACCTGCGCTTGGTCGTGAAAATCGCGCAGGATTACGCCAATTATGGATTGCCTCTCCTCGATTTGATCTCCGAAGGTAACATCGGCCTAATGAAGGCCGTGGAACGCTTTGACCCCAACAAGGGCGGCAAGCTTTCCACGTATGCAGCCTGGTGGATCAAACAATCCATCAAGCGCGCCTTGGCAAATCAATCCAAGACCATCCGCCTGCCCGTCCACATGGTGGACAAGATCAGCAAGATGCGTCGCGTCGCAATGTCCATGTCCGAAGAACTCGGTCGTGAACCCACCGACGACGAACTCTCTGAAGAGATCGGCATTGATCGAGCCAAGCTTTCCCAGCTTAAGGTCGCATCCATGCGTCCGGCTTCTCTGGATGCGCCAATTAGCGATGACGACAGCACCGAATTCGGTGAAATCGTTGGAGATGAGAGCGCCCAAACTCCTTTCGAGCT
>JADZAX010000264.1 GCA_020852405.1 Verrucomicrobiales bacterium | reverse complement strand
TGGGGAGCGGCATCGGCTTGGCGATCTCCGCCGGAGCCCCACTCGGATTGGACCTGGAGCGTGACATCCATCAACGTTTCGGTCTCAAAGTGCATAATTTTTATGGCTCGAGTGAATGCGGAGGCATCGCCTATGACGCCAGTAACCTCCCCCGCAGCGACGAAGCTTTCGTGGGCACAGCCCTGGAGGGAGTCGAACTTTGCCCTTCCCCTGAAGGCTGTCTTGAAGTCCGGTCACTTGCCGTGGCGACAGGTTACGGACCTTCAAATGCGCTAGAGATCGGACCACGCCTTCAGGACGGAGTGTTCACCACCAGTGACTTGGTGGAGCTTCTGCCCGGTGCGGAAGGGATCCGCATCCTAGGGCGTCTGGATGATCTCATCAACGTGGCCGGCCGGAAGATCTCTCCGGCTTCCCTCGAACTTTGCCTCCAAGCCTTCCCTTTTGTTCTGTGCTGCCTGGTCTTTGGTGTTCCCAGTCCGGACCCCGCGCGTGGCGATGACATCGTTGCCTGCATCAATCCCGGGGAACATGAAGAGGGACCGTTGGTCGATATGCTGCGGAACGAAATCAGAAAACGCTTTCCCCCATTTGCCGTGCCACGTCACTGGTGGATCTGCCAAGAGCTGACTCCGGATTCCCGGGGTAAATTGTCCCGGGCATTCTGGCGCACCAAATATCTCAACCATCGACAAACCTCATGAAAACCCGCTCTGCCTTCTTCATCGCTTTTCTCCTTGCTCCCTCCCTGTGGTCTCAAGGAGCGGACGATTCCGCCATGACACTGGTCCCGGCACAACTTTCCCATCAGAGGAACGGCTTGGGCAATGTCCTCACCAAACTCAAAGCCGGCCAACCAGTGAAGATCGCCTATCTGGGGGGATCAATCACTGCCGCCAACGGATGGCGGATCAAGTCCCGTGACTGGTTTGCGCAGCAGTATCCGCAGGCGAAGATCGAAGAAATCCACGCCGCGATCGGCGGCACGGGAAGCGATCTCGGAGTCTACCGGGTGGAAAGGGATGCTCTCCGCCACCAACCAGACCTGATGTTTGTCGAATTTGCGGTCAATGACGGTGGTGCCAAACCGGAAGCAATCTGGCGTGCCATGGAAGGCATCGTCCGACAAACATGGGCCCGGTTTCCTCATTGTGACCTCTGTTTCGTCTACACTTTCAAGGTCGGGTATGAAACCGACCTCCGCCAAGGCAAGTGCCCACAGGCCGCATCAGCCGACGAACGATTGGCTGAGTTTTATGGCATTCCGAGCATCAATTTTGCCCTAAAGGTGGTGGAAATGGAGTCTGCCGGCAAACTCATTTTTCAAGCGGACAAAGAGCAAACTCCGCCTCCCGGCAAGGTGGTTTTTTCCAACGATGGGGTCCATCCGCTTGATGCCGGGCACGCCATTTACACCGAAGTCCTCGCCCAGGCCATTCAATCCTGGGTGCCCACTTCAGAACCCGTGAACCATGAAACCAAGCTGGCGAAAACCTTTGTCCCGGATCATTTCCAGGCCGCCAAAATCGTGGAGGTTTCTCCGTCCATGCTGAGCGGCAGTTGGAAAAAGCTGACTAGCGATGAAGGTCTCGGGAAAAATTTTGGACAGCGCATGGACACGATCTGGGAAGGCACACATCCCGGCGACACACTGCATTTTCGCTTCAAAGGAAGCAGCGCCTCCCTCTATGACCTCCTGGGTCCTGATGGAGGCCAGGTCATCATCACCGTGGATGGGGAAACCAGGCCCAAACCAGTCCCGCGCTTTGATTCGTATTGCACTTATCACCGCATCGCAACCCTCTCACTGGCCACGGGACTGGATCCGGACAAGGTTCATGAGATCAGCGTCGAGATTCACCCCGACCAACCTGACCGCCATCCCGTCGCTTTCCGACTGAAGAATCCGGAGGAAGAACTAAAAGACGCAAAATTCCAAGGAACCAAGATCCGCGCCGGAGGCGTGCTTTTACTAGGCGATCTAGTGGAATAAGACCCCTCACCTGCTGCGGATCCTCACCCGCAGAGCGTTCTCCACCGGTTGCTCGGCAATGAGAATAAGGTATCCGCCGCCGCCGGCGCCCGAGAGTTTCCATCCCAAGGCCTGATCACGGTGGCGTTCCACCATCTCGGCAGTAGCCTGGGTCATCATTCCAGGAAAAAGACCAACCTGACATTGGAAAGATTCCCGAAAGAAGCGGCCAAAGTCGGCCAAATTTTGACGCAGGATGGCCTCCCAACAGGCCTCTGCGGCGCGGGAGAGATCTTTGGCGCCTTCTTGGGTGAGATTCTGTCCCAACCGGGGATCGTAGGATTCGTCCCTCGGATCCAATGGAACCAGATAGAGGGAATTTTCCAAGAAGGACAGGATGGTTTCATCATGGACAATCTCGATCTGGGAAGGCCAGTAGGCGCCGTTGTAGAATGACCGGCAGAGACCCGCCATGACAATGCCAATGGCATCCTGGGAACCTGAAATGGTTTGGGTGCCCGGCGGATTGTCATAGCAGAAAAGCTGGTAGGCCAATCGTTCGGGATCCCCATCTGGCAACTGTGGTCCCCAAAGTTCCAACGCATGATTCCGGGTGCTCGTCGCCATCCCGCTTCGCTCGTTGAAAGTCACCGTCGCCTCCAGCGAAACCGTCAGAACTGGGCCGGGAAAGAGCCGGGAGACAAAAGGCTGATCCAGCCAACCCCCGGCTAAATCAATGCGGTAGGGCATCGTCTCGCGGGATCTCAGTTCGGTGGTTGAGCGAGCGGGAAGGTCCGGAACCGGTTCCCGTCGGAGTACCAGGTATTGGATCCCCAATTCCCGGCAGAGCCTCTCTTTCTGGGGGATGTTCCCATCTTCATTGACGATGAAAATATCCGGGAGCAGTTCCCTCAGTTCCCTCTCAAAATCAAGGACGCCAGAACCCCTGGCGATGAAAGCTCCGGCCACTCCGTTCACCGCGCGCACCATGAAGAGGCGTTCGGCTTCGGGGTTGACGGGAGGTCGCCCCTTCAATTGCCGGATGGTTGCGTCGGAACCGAGAGCCACATACAACGCCCCGTGGCGTGCGGCACTTTGCAGGAAGGCCAAATGGCCACTGTGAAGCAGGTCGAAACACCCACTGACGAAAACCGTTTTTGACATGCCCCTCAATCAGACTTTTCCAGATCCTCCCTGCCGGAGCCAGATCAACCAAGCCCCTCCGAGACCACCCAGAAAAAGCCCCACAAGCAGAGTCAACCAAGGCAGAGGCCAGGCTGCCCGGTAAGGAAGTGATGGCTGCTCGATTCTCCAGGGGACCGGGGCAACCTGGAGCCGCGTTTCCGCTTCGCGGAGCTGCCTCAGGCTGGCTTCGTAAGCAGCTCCGGCATTCCGGGCTGCATTTGCCAATTCCTGTGGCGCTCCCCCCGCTTCGGAGGTGCCGGCTGGAGAAATCCCGGGAGCATTCCGGGCCATCAGGACGCTTTTTTCAGCCTCCTGCCATGCCAACAATGTGCGCGCGGTATTCGCTTTCCACTGGTCCCGTTGGAAAGCCAGCTCCTTCTGCTCAAGTTTCGCCAGTTCTGCGAGGTACAAGGTCGCCAATCCGGAAGCTCGGCTCCGGGCAACCTCCGGAGAGGCATCGCGCACGGTGATGCCCAAAAGTCGGGTCCGTCGAACAACGGCCACGGTAAGAGCACGCTGGAAGGCTTCCAACGTGGAAGGATTCAGCGAACCTCCATCGGGAGCGAGGAGTTTTTCATGCAGGGCGGGAAAGCGAAGCCTGGCTTCGTGGGTTCGCAGCACGGTTTCCTCGGAGTTGCCGCCACCCTCAGCAGAAGCCTTGACCATCGGCATTTCGAGAAAGGCGGTGGCTTCATAAGACCGTGGCCCCAACCAAAGAAAGGCGGCGGCAAGAAGGAACCCCACAAGCTTTGAGCCAGCGATCCAGAGTTTATTCCGCCAGCACAGGTGGATCAGGGACAATGAGGTATGTAAAGGCGGCTCCACAGTCAGCTGGGATGGTGAAAACAGTCAATCCCAAATTAAGACCCGTCTCCCGGATGGTCAAGGACTGGGGCGATCCTGATCATGGGGTCACCAAGCTGAGAGTGCGGATTTGCGGAATGGACACCGCAGACCATCCCTGCTATTCACCTTGGAATGTTGAAAACACCGTTTCTTGTTGGTTCGCTTGTTCTGATTTTCAGCCTCATCACACCGAACCAAACCATGGCGGCCACCTCCGAAGGCCACGAAGTCCTGATGCAGGGAAATGGTAAAATGAAACGGGTTTCCGCGAAAGGGGAGGTGATTTGGGAAATGCCGTGGGGAGGGATTCATGATCTCCAGGTGCTTCCCAATGGTCATATCATGGCTCAACGAGGTGCGGCCAGGGTCGGCGAAATCGATCCCGTAACGAAGCAGGAAGTCTGGAGCTACGACAGTTCCAAAATGAACGGCAACGAGGGCAAGAAAGTGGAAGTCCACGCCATGCAGCCCTTGCAGGACGGGAATGTGATCATTGTCGAAAGCGGGCCAGCCCGGATCATTGAAGTGACCCGGAAGGGAGTAATTGTCAAAGAAATCAAACTCAAGACCAACAAACCGTCCACTCACAGTGACACACGCTTGGTCCGGAAGTTGGGGAATGGGAATTATCTGGTCTGCCAGGAGAATGACGGAACCTGCCGGGAATATGACGGAGACGGCAAAATTATCTGGGAATTCGAAGTTCCGCTCTTCGGCCAGGAACCGGCCGGGGGTCACGGACCGGAGGCCTTCGGCAACCATCTCTTCGCCGCAGTCCGTCTCAAAAACGGGAACACCCTCATTGCGACCGGCAACGGCCACAGCCTCATAGAAGTGACACCCGCCAAGGACATCGTCTGGGAGATCCACCAGAATGACCTGCCTGGAATCACCCTCGCCTGGGTCACCACTCTGGAAGTGCTTCCAAATGGCAATATTGTCTTCGGCAATTGCCATGCAGGCCCCCAGAATCCCCTGCTGATTGAAATCGAGCCCACAACCAAGAACGTTGTCTGGCAGTTCGACCGCTTCGATCTGTTCGGAAACTCCGCCTCCAATTCTATCCTGATGGATTTGTTGGGCCAAACCAATCGCTAAAGAATTTTCAGCGCTCCGGAGCGCACCCTTCAGTAAAAATCCGGTTCTTCCTACGACTTAACGTAGACCAGCCTTGCTGGGCGGCCCGATTCATGCCATAACCCAGTTCCCTCCGCACCCAATTATGGAAATCTTCGCAAAGGCCGTATCCGATTTCGCCTCCTTCGTTTGGGGGTGGCCCCTCATCATCCTGCTCTTTGGCACCCACCTCTTCCTCACCGTCAGAACAGGGTTTATCCAACGGCATCTGGGACATGCCATCCGGATTTCTTTCTCCCGAAAGCAGGAAGGCGAAGGAGACATCTCCCAGTTCGGCGCCCTCATGACCGCCCTTGCCGCCACCATCGGGACCGGAAACATCATCGGGGTCGCCAGCGCGGTGGCCGCCGGGGGACCGGGTGCGGTGTTCTGGATGTGGATGACCGGCGTGTTTGGCATCGCCACAAAGTATGCCGAAGCGGTTCTCGCGGTAAAATACCGCATCCATAAGCCCGATGGATCGTTGGCTGGCGGCCCGATGTACGTTCTCGAACGTGGGCTGGGTCAGAAGTGGCTGGGAATCCTATTCGCCATTTTCACTTGCATCGCTGCCTTTGGAATCGGCTGCATGACCCAGGCCAATTCCGTGGTCGAAAACCTCCACGGAGCCATGGGGGGGCACGAAACCACCTTCCGCTGGATCGTGGGCCTGATCATGGCCGGTCTCACGGCGGCAGTTATTCTAGGGGGAGTCAAAAGCATTGCCCGGGTCTGCAGTTATCTCGTCCCCATTATGGCCCTGCTCTATTTGGCTGGATGTGTTCTCATTCTGATCAAGAATCATGCCGAAATTCCAGCCAGCCTTTCGTTGATTGTGACTTCCGCTTTTTCCGGTAAAGCGGCAGTAGGTGGCCTAGTCGGGGTGGGAATGCGTGAAGTCGTCCAGCAAGGGATCGCCCGGGGACTGTTCTCCAACGAATCAGGTCTGGGAAGTGCCCCGATTGTGGCCGCTGCGGCCCGCACCAAAAATCCCGTGCACCAGGCCTTGGTATCCGCCACGGGAACTTTTTGGGACACTGTGGTGATCTGCCTCATCACCGGGCTGGTGGTTGTCAGCAGTGGACATTGGCACGAAGGCCTCGACAAAGTCCACCTTACGCAGGCAGCGTTTGCGGACCTCCACTTTATTGGCCCCTGGATCCTCCTCATCGGTTTGGTGACGTTCGTCTTTTCCACCATCCTGGGCTGGAGTTATTATGGTGAAAAGGCGGCAGAATATCTATTTGGTGAACGGATCGTGCTCCCCTACCGGCTCCTGTGGGTTGGCGCCGTCCTCGCCGGATCTCTGCTCAAAGCCAGCCTCGTCTGGGACCTCTCGGACATCGCCAATGCCTTCATGGCCGTTCCCAATCTCATCGCCCTGTTGGGGTTGAGCGGAGTGGTAGCAGCAGAGACTAAAAAGTTCCGGAAAGAATTGACCGGACGTGATCCTTAATTTCTCTCGGGCCGTCGTGCTATTTCCCGC
>JADZAX010000263.1 GCA_020852405.1 Verrucomicrobiales bacterium | reverse complement strand
TCGACCGGCCACAGGCGGCATAACGTCCATCCTGGGTCAAGGCAATGCTGTAAATCGGATCGACCCCGGGAGCGAGCGGCTTCCACGTGACCAGGCGTTCCTGCTGCACCGAGGCTTTCGCTCCCTGATCGATCCAGGTCTTGAGCACCGCGATTTCCGCGGGCGTCAGCCGGATCGCTCCCGATTTGTTGTTCGGTGGCGGCATTTCGATGTCGTCCGAGTGGACGGAAGCCTCGACGATGAGACTCTCCGCTCCCTTCCCCGGAACGATACCCGGACCGGAATCCCCCCCCTTTTTCATGAACTCGGGCGTCTCCATGTTGAGCCCGGCCTTGGTGGTGGTTTTGTTGTGGCACGCGATGCAGTTCGCCTTGAGGAACGGAAACACGTCGCGGTAAAAGTCGGGTTCCGCGCCTTGCAGCGACGGCATTCCGGCCCAAGCCAAGACGAGGGCAGTTACGCCCAGCCTGGTGACAGATGGCACAGTGACGGATCCGGGACAGTTCATTTCTTGGCGGTAACGGCGGCGGCTTCCGGGGCTGGTTTGACGGTCACCCGGATCGGAGCGGAGACAAAAATGTCCACAATGTCTTTGGGAGCGGCGGCGTCGGTGACATCTTTCACTTTCTTCGCGGCCTCGGCCATGAGCGCTTCGGCCTGCTTCTGCTTATCCGCCGCGATCTTGGCGGCGTTGGCCATTTCAGATTTCTTATCCGCCGGAGCATTGGCCGCGTCTCCGGCCAGTTTCTTGGCTTCGGAGGCGATCTTGGCGGCTTCTGCTTCCGCCTTGATCCTGGCGGCTTCGGCCGCTTTGACGGCATCCGGGTTGTAGGAGTATTTGGCCACCGCGCTGCCGTAGAAGGCGATCGTGTAATCTCCCGGAGGTGTCTTCAACGCGGCCAGATCAAAGACGGCCTCGGTGGCGTTGGCTTTCACCGGAAGATCGATCTCTTTCATGCCGTCAAACCCGGTCCCATAGGCTTTCAGCTTGACGGAGGTCCCGGAAAACTCGCCCCGCCATACCGCTTTGAGCGGGATCTTCAGAGCCCCACCCTGCGGCACTTCCCACACTTTCTCCTCGGCGGCGGTGATCGTCAGCGGCGAAGCTTCCGCTTCCGTGACCGAAACCGGAATGTCATCAAACAGACGGGGACTGGGTATTTCTTGCTTGGCATCTTTGACCGGCCAGGCCATCGAAGCGAGCCGGCAGGGCCGCGTCACGTCCTTGCCATCAATTTTGGCCCGTCCGGACATCCTGGCCAGGGCGCTCCCGGCTTTTGCGGTGGAATCCGCGCTGATGATGACGTGTCCGACCGATTTCCCGGCCGGAATTTTCAGCCCGCCCGCGGTCACCCCGGCCGGAAGCCCTTCCATTCCCAGTTCAATCTCACCATCAAACCCGTCCCGTCGGACGGCCAGGACTTCGAGGACCATCGCCCCCCCTGCCCGCAGAGCGATCGGCTTGGAGAAGGCGGCGCGATCGCCGTTGCGCAGCGTCATGTGAACGGCCCAGGCCCCCAACGCAAAGTCGGGAGCGGCCTTGCGGACGATCAGTCGGTAGGAATTCTCCGGGACGTTCCGGGTGCCGCCGAAGAGATCCCGCACCTGCAACCGGTGCGCGCCATCCTCTTTGATCTCGAATTTGCCCAGGACATCGGGCGACCCGACATCGTAGGGTGGTCCGTCGTAGGAGTAGCCGTTGCTGGAAACCTTGACCGGGCTGTTGATGTCATACAGTTCGGCCACATCGGTGAGCGTTTCCTGGTCGCCGGTCTTGGTGACCTGTTGCACGAGCACGAACGGATCGGTCGGAAGCCCGAGCCGCTCGGAGGCAACCTCGACCCACCAGATGTCTCCTTTTTTCGCGGAAAACTCGAAGGTGTCGACATCGGCCGCCGGAAAGAAACTGCCGGACAGATCGCAGGGAAGCGTGATTTTCTGCGCTTCGGCGGGACGGTTGTTCGGCTCAGTTTCCGCGGCCGAAGCGGTGTCCGGAAATCCCGGCGGTGGCCAGGACACCGCGCTCACCAGAGTCGTCGACGGCTGGCGCGGCGCGGGACCATCGCCGGCCACGTCCCTCAGGGCGAGCCGGTAGAAATGCCGCTCACCTCCCTGATAGGTCAGGTCGTTCACTTTCACCACATAGGTGCCATCGGCCGGGGGAATGAAGTCAATGACACCTCCGGTGCGGTTCACCAGGAGGTCGGCGCCTTTGGCATCGGCGATGATGACAACCGGCGTGAGCTTCGAATCAATCCCAGCCGCGGCACAATCGACCGCAACCCGGCGGCCTTTTTTGCCTTCGAACGCATAAAAATCCACCGCCCGCTTGGTCATGGTGGCGTTGCAGATGGAATTGACGGGCAGCTTCAGGGCAGTCTCCACGGAGTTGTTCGGCGCGGTGCGGGTCAGTTCCGGCAGGGTTCCGACAGAAAAGGCACGAGCCGAGGAAATCCCCAACCGGGAGAGAACCCGGGCATCATAGACTCCAACCGGAGCATCCGCCGCGATGGTCACCAGAAACTTGCCCTCGACCGCTTTTCCTTGCGCGTCGGTCACCGGTTTCGCGGTGATCTTGGGCGTGGAGAACAGCAACTCGGTGACGTTCTCAATGTTCTCGCCGGAGATGGTCACCTCCACCGCGGTCCCGGCTTGTCCGCCCATCGGCATCGTCGTGAGCAACCGGGGGGCCGGTAAAACGACCAGTTGGGCGTTCACCGCGGCGGCGGGAAGAATCATGGCGAGAGCCAACAGAGCGGAAAGTGGGGTGCGATTGAGCATGGCCAGTAGCAAGAAGTCCTTATAATGCAGCCGTTGCATCGATCCAACAAGGGCCGCAACAACGGCTATCTTTGGCATCATCGCGCCAGCCGCCCCCCGTTGTCGCATCGATGGGGCGGACCCAATTTCCCCGTCTGATGGCCTGCAGGGCGCGCATCCGGCCCGCGGCCTCTCCGGTCTTTTCGTACCATCCCACGGATTTTGAGCCGGTTCGGTGTGGGAGGAGATTGACACCAGCCCCGGAAAAAGCGCAAACTGGTTCTGGTCATGAACAGCTTGCACATCCGCCCCCGGTTCCGTCAAACCGTGGACCAGGCCCCCGACAGCCTGCAGGAACACCTGCGAGCCCGGCTGGAGCACGAGGCTGGCTCATGTGAAGTGAGATGCTTTTCCCAGTTCATCAGCCTGCGGATCCCCGTGAAGGACCAACATTTCTGGTCTCCGCAATTGAATCTGAGCCTCGAACCAACGGAGGATGGAAAAACGCTGGTGGAGGGCATTTACGGACCGAATCCCAACGTCTGGTCGCTCTTTCTCTACGGCTATTTTCTGCTGGGATTTTTGGCGGTGGTGGCCGCGGTGGTGGGAGTGTCCCAATGCCTCGTGGACGGCTCCCCTTGGTGCTTCTGGCTGCTGATCCCGATTCTCGGAGGTCTCGCCGGACTGTATGGGGTGGCCCAGTTTGGTCAGAAACTCGGGGCCCGGCAAACCGGTCAACTGCACCGCGCCTTTGAAGGGGCCATCGGTCTGGAGACAGACATCAGGTGAACCGGGACAGGCTCCCCCGCCCTCAGTGGTTGTAGAGAAACTCCTTGGTGTTCAGAATGGCCCACAGGAGATCCTCGTAGGCCAACCGCTTCGAGCGCAACGCATCCACCGGCTTGCCAGCGGCATCCGTCCGTGGCTTGGCCAGAAAGTCTTCCGCGATGCTGTATTCTTCCCCGGAGGGTTCCCGGCCGAAAGCGCTCAGGTAAATTTCCTTGATGCCTTCCGCCACGGGAACGTCCGCTTTGGAAAGTCGGTCGGCCCGGCCGCTGGCGAAAGCCAGCTTGCCTTTGACCTCGGCGGAATTCATGAGGTGGAGACTCTGCGCCAGGCTCGAGGACTGGACCCGCTCACATTCGCAGACACTGGCCCCCTCGGGACGTCCGAAGACTTTGAGAAACGGCGCCGCCCGGTTGTAGCTGTTGTCAGGCAGCGCGATGGCGCGCGTGCCGGGAGGCAGGTCGGCGAAGTCCGTCTTGGCTTGCGTGAGCAGATCGATGCCGTCGAGCAGCACCTCCGCCTGGAGACGCTTCGGGTAGAAGTGGGAAAAGTTCTGGCTGTCGATCGCGTTGAATTCGTTGGGCATCGCGCTGAGCTGGTAGGTCCGGCTCCGGGTGATGACCCGGACCACCGCCTTGAGATCGAATCCGCTCTCCACGAAATGCTTCGCCAACGCCTCGAGCAATTCCGGATTGGTCGCAGGATTAGTGTCACGAATGTCGTCCTCGGGTTCGACAAGTCCCCGCTTGAAAAAATGTTTCCAATAGCGGTTTACCAACGCTTTGGCAAAGAAAGGGTTGTCTTTCCCAGCCATCCAGTCCGCCAATTGGAGCCGGGGATCCTCGTCGGGCAGAATCTCCGGCGGGGTCTGACCGAGGGCGGCGGGCCGGACCTTTTTCCCGGTCTTCTTGTTTTCCACTTCGGCCAAGCCGCGCTTGTGGAAAATGAGATCCTCCCCGGCGATGGCGGTCGGTTTGCGACCCACCTGGCTGAAGAACGCCGACAGGGCATAGTAGTCGTGCTGGCTCCAGCGTTCGAAAGGATGGTGATGGCATTGGGCGCACTGCATCCGCACCCCGAGGAACAATTGGGCGACATCCTCCAACTGCTGGTTGGGCTCCTTGACGCGTTTGTACCAGGCGACCGGCGGATTGGACACGATGGTTCCGGTGGCTCCCAGAATCTGACGGACCATTTGATCGTAGGGCTGGTTTGCCAACAGGTTGTCCCGCATCCAGGCATGAAAGGCGAAGTTGGCCGTGATGTCGGCCGCGTCTTCCCGCTTGTTTTTCAGCAGCGCGGTCCACTTGTTGGCGAAATAATCCGCGTAATCCGGACTGGCGAGAAGCGAATCGATCGCCAACTCCCGCTTTTTGGGATCCGTGACCGCTTGGAAGGCCTTCACCTCTTCCAAGGTCGGCAACCGCCCTGCAATGTCCAACGACACGCGGCGGAGAAAGGTCGCGTCATCACAGACCGCGGAGGGAGGAACCCCGATCACCTTCAGATTCGCGAAGACGAACTCATCGATGAAATTGCTCGGCGCCGGCAGTTCCCCGACGGGAGCCCCGAGGGGTATGGAAATGCTGAAGACCGAGACAAGACCGGAGTAGCGCACCATCACCGCCACATTGCCGGGAATGTCGAGCGTCTGGACGACCCCTTCCCGAGTGACTCCGGCCATGCTTTTGTCGTTCGCTTCGTAAAGCGCCATGCCGGTGACATCCCGGGAACTCCCGTCGGAATAGTGCGCCGTTACTTTGAGGGCCTGGGTGGTGTTCACCTTCATCGTGAGCCGGGAAGGCTGGACCTCAATGGCGGCAATTTTCGGGTCGGTTTCGGATCCGTAGGGCATCCCCTCGCTGATCCAACGGACCAGGGTCTGGTAGCCTTCGGATTCCGGACCGAGTTTCTTGCCGCCGCCATGGGGGACAATGTTGGCTGATTTGAGCAGGAGCAGACTCTGGTCGGGAGCGGGCGGAAAGACCCGCCGTCCCCGGCCTTCTTTCACGATGTGCTCGTAATCCTCTTCCGGTTCGAACCCCAACAGGGAGAGACGGAATCCCCGCTGTCCGGTGATGGCTTTGGCATGGCAGCTCCCGGAATTGCAGTCCGCCTTGGTCAGGACCGGCACAATGTCGTTGACGAAATTGATTGGTCGCCCGGACTCAGCGGCGGTTCCCCGCCCCGGTTCGGAGACAAGCGCCGCCACGGTAATGAGGAGGGCAGTCAGAGATCTAAATTTCGGAATCATGAAAGGCGGGGAACGGCGAGAAGGAATCCGCCTTGGTTGACGGACCCCGGACACCATCGGAGAATTCGAGACTGCACCATAAGTCCGATTTCCTCCCGGCCAATTCGCTGATTCGCGCCATGAACGGGACGCGGTCACGCCAGCCGGAGACCGGGGAACGGGTACGGAGTGTTTGCCATTGAGATTCTCATGGGACCCAGGCGAGAATCGAAGCCAAGAGAAGGAATCCTTCAAAGGATCTGCGCGTCGCTTCACATCGAGTGGCGAGGGGCCGCCGGACTTCCGCACCGGTGCCGGTGGCAAGCGCCATCGGCACAAAGCCGAGTGAGGCGACCAGTGCGGAAGATCACTACGGTTAATGTGCGAACCTGTTGCAGCGCCAAGAACATCTCGCCCAATCCTCGTGGGAGCGATGCCGCAAGTGAATAGCCTCAATCACGAAGGTGCGGCGATCGGTCCGGGGGGCTGGTCGATGCCTCGGCAGGAATTGAACCCGGAGAAGCGGGAGGCAAGATGGAAGGCTGCGTCAGGGCACTCTGTGGAGGAAAGGTGTCAACTTACCGGATCGAACGTTCCTGGCCGTCCGTCGCATCTTCCGCCGCCCGCTCCCCCACGCTCACGGCTCCCGGAAATGATGCCGGAACCAACCCACGGTTGGCACGCCCTTCACAAGCCCAGCCCCCGCAGCGTCTCGAGGATGGCGGCGATCTGGTCTTGGCGTTTTTGGTTGGCCCGGCCAAAGCGGGCGGAGAGGATGGCGGGATCGGGGCCGAGTTCGGGCAAGAGGGCGCGGATGTCGGCGACCTGGTCAGGCAGTTTGTCGGGCCAGGGTAGGGCAACGGGAACGGGCCTGACGGCACCGCTGATCTCCGCCGAGGGGAGGTCGATCTCGGCCTGCTCTGCGACGGGGTCGCTGGCGGCGGCGGCGGGGCATTGGTACTCGGGGCGCAGCCAGCGGACGAGGCCGCGCTTTTCCTCGGCGGCGCGCTCTTGGTTGAGGGCGACGAGGCGGGTGAGGAGTGCCTCTTCGAAGGCTTCGTTCCGCGCGGAGCTGGCGAGATCGCTCCATCCGTAGGCTTCGAGCACGGCTTGGTCGATCTCGTCGTGGATTTGGCGGAGGAGGGTGACGAGACCGTCGTCGTGGATCTGCTTTTCCTTGGCGTTGAGGGCGGCGCCGGAGCGGAGCGCGTCGAGGACGTTGTAGATGCCGGTGAGGGTGAGGTGGGGATGCAGGGCCTGCTGCCGCTTGCGGTGCGCGTCGAGCCGCTCGCCGAGGTCGCGGAGCTGGGCCTTCAAGGGGCCTTCTTCGAGGGCGGGGAATGGGAAGGGGTCGAAGCAGTCATTGTGATTATAGGTTGGATCGTTTCCAACTCCCAGCCATCCGCCTACGCGCGTTGAAAAGATCGTATGAGGTGTCGAAGAAAGGATGCTCAGATGGAAAGAATCCTCAGAGGCAATCACGACAATCTTGCTCTCAGCGTGAACTGTAGAATCGAGAAACTGGAAGATTCTAAATTTTGCCGTTCTTGTCGTTGCAATGAATCTGTGAAGGCCCGCAGTTGCGTTTCTCAGTTCCTGTCCAGAACGTCGGAAAAGCCACCATTTGGACGCTGTCCTCGATTCACGATTCGAAGTGCGTTCCGGTTCGACATTTACTAACACATGATTATAGAGCTCAGGGAAGGCAGCAGCCTGTTCTTGCGTAAATCCGTGGAAATCGATCACGTATCGATCGCATTTTCCGAGAGTTAGATCTTTTCCGTTTTGGTAAGGATGAATTACGAGTCCGAGGCTCGGATTTGAAGCCAAAAGATCTTTTGCAAAAACGTCGTCGATAAGAAAACCTTGGCTACCAAGTTCAAATCCCTTTACTGCGACACCTACGTTTGATTGGAGCTGTTTGAGAGAGAGTAAATCCACCCCCACCTGCAAATTCGCCGCAATCACCCCGGCCCGACCCAACAGGGTCACGTCGTTCTCGCCATCCTCTCGGGTCACCGCTTCTACGCCCGTCTCCAACAGACCGT
>JADZAX010000262.1 GCA_020852405.1 Verrucomicrobiales bacterium | reverse complement strand
TGCTGACCAAGGAACAGATTGAGAGCCTGATTGCCTACCTCCAGGCTGCGAAGTGACACCCAGTCATTGCTTCCCCGCCGTGAGGCTCAACATGAAACCTCCCCCGCTTTGCTTAATGTTCATCTTGCCTCTGGGATTGTCCATCCTTCAACAAGCCTCAGAATCCCGTCCCAACATCCTCTGAATCATCGCCGATGATTTGTCACCTGAATTGGGCTGGACCGAAGATCCGAAAGCCCTGCCGCCCCAGGCCAAAACACTGCCAGAACTGGTCAGAGCGGCCGCCTGCTATGTCATGAATGGCCAGAACTCGAACGGCAAGAACTGGGGCAATGCCGACTACCATTTCCTGTTCGATCAGAAGGAGATGTCCAAGAGCCTGGCCTCTCTCCCGGAACTCGCGCCGCCCCTGAAAAAACTCCGAGAAATGTTGGAAACGTGGATGCAGGAAACGCGGGACCAGGGAGGCACACCTAATACCCATCCCGCCTTGGCCGATATTGTCGCAGCGACCCTTCGCAAGACTTATGACAAACCATAGCAGACACGGGGACTCCCTCTTCACCCGACCGATCAGCAAATGATTGACTGGTGTCAGTCCGACTCTGCAAAATGAGACTACATCCGGAACACCACTTGCGATCACCTCTCTGACATGAAACATCCTATCTCCCGACGCACCGCTTTGAAATGGAGTGCCGCCGCCGTTGCAGGTCTCGGCACCAATCCCCGGCTGGCCGAGGCAGCCGATGTGAAACCCGCCTCCGACTGGTCTCTGACTCATGACAGGGTGTGGCTCGGCGGCGCCTATTGGGCCAATCCGATGGAGGACTGGCGGGTGGTCGATGGCACTGCCGAGTGCCAGAGCCTGGGAGCCAATCGCAGCATTCATTCCCTCACCCACCAAATCACCCATCCTGCGGGTTCGTTCTCCATGAGCGTTCTGGTCCGGCAGATTGAATCCAAAGGCGGCGAAGGTGGCGCGGGCTTCCGGCTCGGGATCAGAAGTGAAATCAACGAGCACCGGAGCAATTGTTTTGCCTCCAAAGGTTTAAACGCTGGATTCACCGGCAGCGGACTGGTGCTGGGACCGAAGACCGCCACTACCGGAGAAGCAGATCCGGTCAAGGGAGTGGTGCTGATTCTTAGCGGCACGGCGGAAGGCGGGCAGGTGAAGCTCACCGTCGAAGCAAGATCGCCGGAGACGGGAGCTGTGCTCGGAAAGCTGACCCACACCACCGCCCCTGAAACCATCCTTGGAAATGTGGCTTTAGTCAGTGGGTTTGCCGGTGAAGGAGTGTCCGGCACCAAGGGCAAGAGCAAGGCAAAGAGCGCGTCCGGCAAGAATGGAGCCAGGCACTCGTTCAAAGATTGGACGATGGAGGGTGACGCGTTCTCCGTGAATCCGGAAAGGAAATTTGGTCCGCTCCTTTGGTCAATGTATTCACTCAGCGATTCCCGCGGTCCCGAGGGATTTGTGATGAAGATCAGCGCCCTGACTGGGCCGATGGGCAAAGAAGACAACCAACAGGTGGAACTTCAGATTCAGGAAAAGAGCGGCGAGTGGAAGTCACTCGGTGAAGCGGCGCTCGCCCCCGATGCCTGGGTGGCGACTTTCCGGATCCCGCATTGGAATGAGAAAACGGCCACGCCCTACAAGCTGGTCTACCGGGAAAAACACAGTGACGGCTCCTTTACGCCCGATGAATGGACCGGCACCATCAGGGCCAATCCGGAAGGGCGTCCCCTGCGCATGGCGGCAATGACCTGTCAAAACGACTACGCTTTTCCCTATGAACCCGTGGCGAACAATGTGCTGAAGCTGGATCCGGATTTGGTCTACTTTTCCGGCGACCAACTCTATGAAAACCACGGAGGATTTGGAATCATCCGGGAACCCGCGGAGCCTGCCATCCTAAACTACCTGCGAAAATACTACCAGTTCGGCTGGTCCTTCCGGGAGGTGATGCGGGACCGTCCGACAATCTGTCTACCGGACGATCATGATGTTTTCCAGGGAAATATCTGGGGTGAGGGAGGAGCTCCCATGCAGGGACCCGATGAGGGCGCTTCCTCCAAAGGAGGATATCGTGAACCAGCCAGAATGGTTAACGTGGTCCACCGGACCAATGTCGCCCATCATCCGGACCCCTACGACCCCACTCCCAGTCTTCAGGACATCAGCGTTTATTATGGAGAACTGGTCTACGGTGGCGTCAATTTCGCCATCCTCGCCGATCGCCAGTGGAAGAGTGGACCCGAAAAAGTGGATACCGGCGGGGGACGGGCTGACCATGTAACGGACAAGGATTTCGACACCTTATCTCTCGACAAGCCGGGCCTCGTCCTGCTGGGCGAACGCCAGGAGGCCTTCCTGAGGCATTGGGCCCAGGATTGGCGAGGTCACAGCCTCAAAGCGGTGCTGAGCCAGAACGTCTTTTCAGGTGTGGCGACTCACCATGGTGGCTATGACGGATACCTCATAGCCGACCTCGAAGCCGGTGCCTGGCCACAAACAGCCCGCAACCAGGCCATCGCACTCCTTCGCCCATCGATGGCGCTGCACATCAACGGCGACCAGCATCTCACCACTCTGTCCCAATATGGGGTGGATAAACAGCGCGACAGCAACTGGTCCTTCTGCACGCCCGCCATCGCTGCCGGCTATCCACGATGGTGGCGGCCTGACGAGGTCGGCATGCCTCACGAGAAGCGGCCGAAGCATGGCCAGGCAAACACCGGGGAGTATCTCGATGGTTTCGGCAACAAGGTCTATGTCTACGCCGTCGGCAATCCACTGGTCGGCAAAGCACCAAACCGGTATGAAAAGGCCCACGAAAAGGGGAGCGGTTTCGGCTTCATCACGTTTGACGGCACCAGGAAGACTTACTTTGTCGAGTCCTTCCGATTCCTTATCGATCCCACCGACGGCAAGGCATCGAACCAGTTTCCAGGCTGGCCGGTGACCATCGGGCAGGCGGAAAACCGGGGTGACAATGTGATTGGTTGACACCCCTCAGCGTCCCTGAACCCCTGCGGTGTCCCCATGCGGCAACGTCAAGGTCCCGGGACGCCGACAGACCCTTCAATCCGCTTCCTGGACGGCGGCTTCGACCACCGTTTTCGACCGCCCCCGCACCGCGAGGAAGAGCCCTGCCACGACCACCGCACCACCGGCGATCTGCCACGGCATCAGGGGTTGGTCGAGAATCCAGACTCCCAGAAGAGCCGTCATGACCGGTTGAGCAAGGAGCAGCACCGAAGCGAGGCTGGCCGGCAAGCCACCCAGCGCCCAGGCGATGAGTCCCTGCCCTCCGGCATGCGAAACGACCCCCAGCGCAACGAGCGGCCACCACCCCGAAGGCGAAGCCGGCAGGAAGGGATCGGGATGCCACAGTGCCAAGGGAAGCAGCAGAAGAGCCGCCACGGCGCTGGCGAAGGTCATCAACAATGGAGCGGGCCGATCACGCCGGTAATATTTCATGCTCAACTGGTAGCTGGCATAAAAAAGCGCCGTGAGAAGCGCCAGGGCATCGCCGAACAGGCCATTGCCGCCGGTCGGTGAGGCTCGCTGGGTGGAACTGAAAAAAAGCAGCAGCACTCCGCCAAAGGCGACGAGAGCACCCCCGAGAAATCGACGGCTTACGGTTTCCCGCCAGACCAGCCAGGCAAAAAGCGTCACCCAAAGGATGGCGGTGTTGGCCAGCAGGGTGCTGTTGGCCACCGAGGTGTGGGCGAAAGACCAATGCCATGCCCAGAAATCACCGGCAAAAACAACCCCCGGCAGCCACCACCAGCCAATCCGGGCGGGGCGTGAAACCCTCCCCGCCCCCTTCCATCGGCCCTGGATCCCCAGGACGGCTCCCATGGCCAGGGCACCGAAAAAGACCCGCCAAAATGCGGCATCCCACAACCCAACGCCACCGGGACGGGCCGAAAGCACGGTGAAGATGGGCGCAAAGGCAATCCCTGCGGCTCCCAGAAGCAAACCGATCAGATGCCTCGTAAAGTGACCGGGAGGTGGCTGAACCCGATGACTCACGCTGGGGAGGGTGCTAAGATGAGCCGGAACCGCAACATCATGGCGCGGGGGGCTTTTCGAAATCGGTCGGGTTGACCCAGTTGGTGTTCATCTTCTCACCCCGCAGGAACTTCTCGTAAAAGCCCGCATTGGCTTTGGAAGAATGCTCGTACTGGTCGAAGACCGCCCCCTGACCGAACATCCTGGGATCGCCCTGGGCTTTGAGTTCCTCGTGCAGTTGCTGACGCAATTGGGTCATTCGTTCTTCCTGCGCAGGATCGGAGGCCAGGTTTTTGACCGAATCGGGATCTTTCCGGGTGTCGTAGAATTCGAGGTCGGGGCGCAGCCCGAAACAGGCCGCCCAATAGGGATCTGAAGGATCCTTGCGGTGAGCCTCGAGGATGAAGGTCTTGGTGGCGCCTCCATCGCAATCCAAATACCCGGTCTCAGGATTTCCGGCAGGCCACCGGGTGGGTTCAAAATTCTCCACCAGGACCTCGCCATCGCGGATGATCCCGCGGATGGGATATCCCCAATCGTGGGGTCTCCCGATGTCGGTCCGTTCCTTGCCGACCAGAACATGGTCACGGGCCGGATTGACCTGGCCAGATTTGCTGGAGTAAAAAATGTCCGTCAGACTGTGTCCGGGCGACTCTGCCATGCCGGTGTCGGACCACGCGATCCCTGCCAGTTCGATGAAGGTGGGGGCGAGATCGATGAAGCTGACGTGATCATCGATGACACGCCCCGGCCGGGTGATGCCCGCCTTCCACATTGCGGCAAACGGAACATGGTTGGCCATGACTCCCGCATTGCCTTTGCTCCTCGGAAAGGGCATTCCATGGTCGGCGGTGACGATGACCAACGTATTGTCCAACAATCCCCGGCGCTCCAGTTCCTCAAGCATCCGACCGAGATGCCGGTCAAAGTGCTCGGCCTCGAAGGCATAGTCGAGCATGTCGTTGCGCACGGTGTCATTGTCCGGCCAACATTCGGGCACATGATCGATGTCGGAAAGCTTTTTCCCCCCCTTGGCCACCCCGGAACCAAACTCGTATCCACGGTGTGGCTCGATGCTGCCATACCAGAAACACCAAGGCTTGCCATCAGGAGCGGCATCGAGAAAGTCGGTGAAATTGGCGGCGTAGTCGTTGTTGCTGATTTCCGGGGTCGGGGGAGTGGCCTTGCGCTTGTTGAAGGCCACGCCGGTCATGAGCCGCGGCTTGCCTGAGGCGTCGAGCGCCACCCCCGGTCCCCAGCCTTTCAAAGTGTGTCCGACAAACCAACCATGCCCTGCCAGGGCCTCCCCCCATCCTTTGAATTCCGCGGGAAAATAGCAGATGTGGTTGGCCGCTTCCTTGAGCTGCCAGGAATTCCGCCCGGTCAGGATACAGGCTCTGGAAGGCGCGCATTTTGCGTTGGGAGTGTAAACCCGGTTGAAGAGCAGTCCTTCGCGAGCCACGCGGTCAAAGTTCGGAGTCTGGATCCACGGAGTTCCATAGGCACTGGCGTGGGCACCCCAATCATCCGCAATGGCAAAAAGAATGTTCGGCCGGGGTTTTCCTTCGGCAGCGGACAGCATGGCCGCCCCATGGCAGAGCAGAGCGAAGGAGGTCAAAACACATTTCATGGATGGAATGCTACACGGAAATGGCTCCAGCGCGAACGGGAAGGCAGGGGCCCGAAACTTCGTTTCTCCCAACCGTCCCCCCCATCCGGAGAGGAAGGCAGCGCTTTGGGTTGCGCCACAGGCGGGATGCGGGGAAAATGCAGCCCCCCCCTCTTTCTCCCCGAATGCCTGCAGGCCCCCCAGCGATCTCAAAGACCCATGTGCTGCTGATCCCCTCCTATAATTCGGGGATCTTGCTCCGGGAAACCGTGAAGCAGGCTCTGAACCACCACCAACCGGTCTGGGTGATCATCGACGGGAGCACCGACGGGAGTGACTCCGGCCTGGAAAGCATCCCTGCACCGGCCTCCGGACTGCGGGTGTTTCGTTTGCCAAAAAACGGTGGGAAAGGCGCCGCTCTGCTTCACGGCGCCACGGAAGCATTTGCCGCCGGCTTCACCCACCTCCTGACGATGGACGGGGATGCCCAACATCCGGCAGAGTACCTTCCACATTACATGGAAGAGTCTCGGAAGCAACCCGGAGCCATGATCCTCGGCAAACCGGTTTTTGATGCCTCCGCACCGTTGATTCGGATCTATGGTCGGCGTCTTTCAAACTTCTGGACCATCCTTTTCACCTTGGGAGGCGGCATGAAAGACTGTCTCTTCGGGATGCGGGCCTATCCGTTGCCGGCCTTCTTAAGAACTCTGGAGAGCACCCGTTGGGCCAGACGCTATGATTTCGATGGGGAAATCTGCGTGCGACTGAGCTGGGCAGGGCTGCCGGCCAGGAATGTGGACACGCCAGTGCGCTACCTCCCGACAGAAGAAGGTGGCATTTCCCATTTCCACTATGTGCGGGACAATATCCGACTGGTTTGGATGTACGCCCGGCTCCTCCCGGAAACCCTGCTTCGCCTGCCATGGCTGCTCGCACGGCGCTTGGCTCGCGCGCTCAGCGATGCGGATCCCGGAGACACCACCCCACCCCAGCCCGCGCCTTCCAGCACCTCGAAGGCTCTGTCACTCAGTTTTGTCAAACCGCTCTACCGCCACTACTCCCGTGGAAAACTGGACACCGATCCCCTGTATGAAGGCATCCACCAAGTGTTAAGGGAGAATGAGCTGCCACTCCTCGATGTCGGTTGCGGGCTCGGACTCCTGGCAGGTTATTTGAGGGCTCGCGGCAGGTCCATGCCGATCACGGGAGTCGATCTGGATGACGCCAAAATCTGCGCCGCGCGGGCGGCCTCCGCTCAGAGAGGGGAGAACGAGGTCGAATTCATCGCGGGGGATGCCCGCAACACAGTGCCAAATTTTTGCGGGACTGTGGCGCTGCTGGACTTTCTCCAATTCCTGCATCTCCGTGAGCAGGAAGCGCTGCTGCGAGATCTCGCCCGCCGTGTGGCTCCGGGTGGGATCTTCGTCATCCGCGCATGCTTGGATGACGGGACCTGGAGGTATCTCCTCACTATCGCGGCCGATTGGTTCGCATTGGGCACCCGATGGATGCCCTCGGCTCCGGTCCATTACCCCTTGGAGGCAGGGATGAGGAATCTCCTCGCCCGGGAGGGGCTGACCGGTCTGGCTGAGCCGTTGTGGGGTCTGACGCCTTTCAACAACCAACTGCTGGTTTTCCGGCGGCCGGAAGCCAACGGGACCGCTCGGGAATGATGCATTGGTAACCTTCCTCGTCCAGCCAAGGCAGGAACTCGGCTAAGAGCGCCGGGGCATGTCCCCTACCCTCATGCAGGAGAAGAATGGCTCCGGGCCGGGCACCGGTTTTCAGGCGCTGCAGAACTCGGCCCAAAGGTTGGGAAACCCCATCAAATCCGCGGACGGTCCACGCGACAAGGGTCAATCCGCGGGTATTCAACAGCGGCGTCAAAGACGGAGGCTTCATTCCCACGGGACTGCGGAAAATTTCCGGAGTTGTTCCGGCAATCTGCAGGAGAGTCCCGGAGCATTCATCGAGTTCCCGGGCCACCCGTTTCCCGGGAAGCGTCCAGAACCACTTTTCGGGATGGGATTGGGTGTGATTGCCCAGGAGATGCCCCTCCGCGAGAATGCGGCGGATGAGATGGGGATGGCGGGCGGCTTTCTGACCGATGACAAAGAAAGTGGCGCGAGCCCTGTGCTTCCGAAGAAGGTCCAGCACAGCTTCGGTTTCTCCTGGCTCAGGCCCGTCATCGATCGTCAGCCAGACAAAACGCTCGCCGTTAGAGACGCGGAAGGAGGTCACGACCCTCCCCAGCCACTGGCAACCCGGCACCAACCCCGCCCAGAGCAGAGCGGCGTGGGCGGGAAAAAATGCAAGAAGTCCCCACCAAAAGTGGCCCCGAAACCAGAGCACGGTAAGACCCAGAGCCCCCAGAATCAATCCTCCCATCAGCCGGTGCCGGGGGTTTGACATCATGATCGTTCCGGTCCTTTCCCCGCAAGGGTTTCCAGAAGATCTGAGACGGTTCGAATGCCGGTGGCGATCACATTGAGACCAATAGTCCCCAGCCAAGGGCTTGCGGCCAATTTGAGCCAACACCCGCCCTGAACCCAGGACAGAACGGCTGCAGCTGTAATACCGACAAGAATCAAGACACCCACCCAGCGCGATGGATCCCGTGATTTCAGACCAAGGAAAGCGGCGGCAGCGACCGGAACCGAACCGGCGAAAAAAGCTACATGGAGGCATCCCAGCATTCCCGGAATCCCAGCGAACAAAGCGGGAATCAGAGACCATCTCTGGATCTCCCACAAAAACGCCGTGAGCAGCGCCCAGATGGTGCCGCAGACCAGCAGGCAAATCAGGGTGTTTTCCCAGGCATTCTGTCCAGTCTGAAGGAGCCGGAAAACCAGACGGCGATCATCGTTGGTTTGCTCTGGGGCTGCGACCGGTCGTAGTTTCAGGAACAACCACGCCAGGGCAGTGGCGCAACGCTGGGGGGTTTCCGGCACCGTTTCAGCGGGCCATGCCTTCACTGGAGTCTTCTCAAAATTTGGAGAGACCCTCTTGAGGGCGGGCTCAAAAACATACCATTGATCCCAATGGAGACGGGCTTGGGCGACCAATAGGTCGAACCAGTGGACAGCAGCCTGCCTCATAGCCACCGCGCGTTCCTCCCGCCGGCCTTCACAGAAAAACGGTGCCCCCACTTCCACCCGGTAGCAACGCCGCCCGAGGCGAACCACAAACAACGGATAAATGGGGACTCCTGTCGCCAGAGCAAGCGCGAAAGGTCCTTTCGGAAGAATGAGCCCCAGCCCATTCCGAACGACCTCCATCGAAGCGACATCGAACAACACACGATCACCCTGCAAGGCCACAGCTTCTCCTGCGGCAAGTCGCTGCACCAACTCAACCCCCACGAACTCATGCGCATTGTAAATCACTTCAAAGGTCGAGGCAGCATTGGCCACCAATTGGCGGTGCATCTCACGCTGAGTGGAAGCGTGACGCACAGGAGCCCTGACGGCCGTCAAACGTCTTGGAAACCGTCCGGCAAACGCGGTGGCCGCGACATCGGAACTTCCCATGTGGGCTGTCAGCAGAATGCACCCCGTTGCTGAGGCCACAATTTCCTCAAAATGATCTCTCCCGGAAATCTCCCAATCCACGAGATTTCTCCCCAGGCGACACTGCATCGCTTCGGTGGCAGTGGCCCCAAACCGAAGGAAAACCAACCAAGCCCTCAAAGTCAGACTGATCGGGCCATCGTTTGGAAAAAGCGCAGCCAAGTTGTGGCGGATGGCATGGCGGGGGGACGCACAAAGGAAAAAGAAGAGGCTGACGTAGCCAGCGACAAAGACCGGTTCCAACCATCCGGGAAGCCATCGGGCACCCCACGATTGCAGGATGAACCAGGCAGAGCCATCCACCTTCCATAAGGACGAAAAGCGCCTCCACCAAGAAGGTCGGCTATTGGAGGAAGTTGGCGCTACCACGACAGAGTCACTATGCGGAGGCGCGGAGGGTTTTCAACCGGCGAAACCATCGGTCCGGGTTTGACAACGCTGGGGATTCTCGCTCCTACAAGCACCCATTACACAAAAAACCCGGGAGCGACGCCCCCGGGTTTTCGTGTATGAACTAGCAAGCCAGACCGCCTCAGCTGAGGAGACCAGGAAGCACCTTGCCTTCGGGCATGATCTTCTTGGTGGCGGGATCTTCCTTGTGGCCGGCAACCATGAACGGACGTCCGGATGGGGAGAACACGATCTTGTCCAACGGCAGACCCAGCGCGGTGGCGATGGTAGCGTTGAAATCTTTCGGTTCGACCGGATTTTCCTCGACCGCGATGCCTTTGGCGTCGGTTTTGCCATAGACCTGACCACCCACGATGCCACCGCCGGCAAGAAGGCCGGAGAAGGTACGAGGATAGTGGTCACGACCACCATTGGAGTTGATGTTCGGAGTACGACCGAATTCCGTGGTGAGGACGATGAGGGTTTCTTCGAAGAGACCATCAGCCTTCAACTCGTCGATCAGAGCGCTGACCGCCGTATCGAGGGTGTTGCCGCGGGCACCGATGATGGTGGTATTCCAAAGATCGTTATGCATGTCCCAGCCACCGAGATCGACTTCAACGAAGCGGACGCCGGATTTGACGAGGTTTTTCGCAAGCATCAGGCCCTTGCCGAAACCGTTGTTGCCATACTTGGTGGTCCGCTCGGCAACCTTGGGGTCTTTCGACAAGTCGAAGACATCCAGATCAGTGGACTTCATCAACTTCAAGGTTTCGTCATAGAACTGGGTGTAAGCCTTGACGTCGTCGTTTTTGAACTTGCTTTCAAAACCAGAGTCGAAGGTCTGCATCATTTTCAGACGCTTATCGAAGGACTTCTCGTCCACGACGGACTTGGAGTCTTGCACGCCACTCTCGGCGGAGCCGATCGGAAGCGGTGAAAGTTCAGGACCGAAGAAACCGGAGCCCGGGCCACCGCCGCCGCCGCCGATCTGAACGGAGGAAGGCAGGGTTTCATGGGACTTGCCAAGAAGCTTTTGAGCCCAAGGACCAAGGGTCGGATGGATGATGGTCGCCCGGGGCTGGTAGCTGGTGTGCATCCAGTAGCTGGCACCACGATGGTCAGCCGTTTTCTGGGTCAGCGTACGAACGACAGCGATGTCTTTCATGCGCTCGGCCAAACCTGGAAGATACTGGCCCAGGGAAATCCCAGGAACCGAGGTCTTCACCGCTTCCGTCTTACCACCGGTTTCCGTGCCCGGTTTCGGGTCGAAAGTGTCGATGTGAGTCATACCACCACTCATGTAGAGGTAGATACAATGCTTTGCTTTGCCGCCGGTGGCGCCAAACACCTTGTCAGAGCCCATCACAGGAATGATGGAAACTCCAAGCGCGGTCTTGGCCACCTTTTCGACGAATGTCCGCCGGGAAAGCGGATCGAGTTTCATCAGTTGGTCTTTCATAGGTCTCTTGTTTTATGTGGGTTGTCGGACTGGTGGAATAGGTGAGGAATCAGATTTAATGGATCATTGGACGAAGAGGAACTCGCGGGTGTTGACGAGAGCCCAGATGACATCACCCAAGGCATCCACTTCAGCCATTTCTTTGGTCTGGCCGTCTTCCAATTTGGTCCGGAGACCGGAGGAAGCGGCACTCTTTTCAGAGCCCTGGGGATAACGCCCCAAAATACTCAGGAAAATTTTGTCGACCTTGTCGCCTTTGCCGCCCTTTTTGGACTCGGCAATGGTTTTGATCAGGTAGGCATCCTTGTTGGTCAGCACTTTGTTGGTGATGGAGCCATTGAGGAGCGCCATGACCTGAGGCGAGGAACCGCCGTAGTACTGGTTTTCAATGAGCTGCTTGTCGGACTGGCCGAACATCCGCATGAAATGATTGGGTGCCTGGGGCAACCGCATTTCAGAAGCCCGGATCATCTGGACGCCGCCGATATTGGTGTCCATCTGGGAGTCGGAAGCCATCGCTCCGCCAATTCCATACACATCCTTCTTATACTGCTCGACCTGATCGGCGGAGGTCAGTGCAGAGGTGTCCATGTTCATCAACTCCTTGTATTTCTCCCCACCGCGGCGCAGCGCACCTTCGGGGTCGGAAGTGGTGAGAGTAACCAAGCTGTCCCAAAGCTGCTCCGCAGTCATCCGGCGAAGGACGGGGCCCGGAAAGTGGTAGGTTCCATTGTCGATCTGAACCAAGGATGGGGAAAGCGTTTCCGCTTCACGCTGATACGTCTCAGAGTTGTAAAGCACTTCAAGGAAGTCTTTGATCTTGTAGTCAAGATCCTTCATCATTCCTTCAAGATAAACGAGCAGATCGTAGTTCTCAGCCTGGCCAGCCAGATTGCCGGGAATGTTGTAGACCGGCTCGATCTGGGCCATCCCGAAGACCCTCTTCCAAAGGCGGTTGACCAAATTGATGGTGAACCGGGGATTGGTCTTGGATGTCATCCATTCGGCATAAGCTTCCCGAGGGGAGGCAAATTTTTCCAAATTGACCGGATCACCGAAATAAGCGGCCGGTTTTACCTGCTGGAGAGGCTCTCCGTCGTCATACTTGTAATCATGAGGAAGCTTGACATCATTTGAGCCCACCGTGCCCACCGCGTAACCGTGAGCTCCGAAAATTTGGCCCAACTGCTGATCTTGATTTTGATTGGGACCAAGCTTGCCTCCATCCTTGAGGAGCTGGTTGAGACGCTGCTGCTCGGAACGAAGATCCTTGCGGGAAGCACCCATCATGTTGTCGCCACCCCCACGGGTCCGGACGTTACCCATGAAGGAAGCCATTTTGTAGTAGTCCATTTGATAGACTTCCTCAAACGGATGGTCATGGCACTGGGCGCAGGTGATTTCCGTGCCCAAGAACACGGTGAAAGTGTTGGAAACCGAGCAAAGCGGTTGCCCGTCGTCCGTGACCAGATAGCCCGACGCCGGATTGTCCCAGATGGTACCCTCGGCCATGATCATTTCTTTGACCATGGCATTGAAAGGCTTGTCTTCACGGGCACAATCTTTGACCCATTCAATGTAAGGGTCAGCACGAAGGCCGCCATTCCCCCCGCCCATGGTCAATCCATCGCGGATACGGAGCAGATCAGAGTAATAGTTGAACATGTGCATCGCATACCCCTCTGAATCGAGGAGTTTGCGGATCAGCTTGGAACGTTTGTCAGCACCACTGGTGGCGAGGAATTCACTGGCCTCGTCAAACGTCGGAATGCGACCGGCAATGTCCAGATAGACCCGGCGGACGAACTGGAAGTCATTCGTCTTGGGGTTGGGAGCGCACATTTCCAACTCCGTCTTGAGCTCTTCGGCGCGCTTGGCCTTGTCCTTGGCGTCCATTTGCTTGGCCGGCAATTCAGCCAATTCCTTCTGCAGCCCCGCATAGGATTCCTTCATTTTGGCGAGAACGAGCCGGTCGATTTCGGCGGCCATGGAACGGGCGTCCTTGGGGGCGGACTTCATGTTATCCGTAACCCATTTCTTGTCAGCTTCGCTGAGTTTCGAGAGGGGAAAGGGAATGGCGCCTTTTCCCGGAATGTTCAACATGACATTCATGTTGGCACCCGAACCGGAGATTCCCCCGAATTCGGCGGTCACAGTTCGACCATCAACAGCGGTCCAGGTGCGGGTCTCCGCCTGGACTATCCCGGCGGCCAAGGCCACGATGGCCATGACACCCGTGAGCATCTTGTGTTTCTTTTGGCTTTTCATTTCGTTCCAGCTGGTTGGTTTTGGAGAGGTTGGAGAACAGAAGTTACAGTAGCGGAGAAAAGGGGAGCACTCAAGAGGGTTATAACGGGAATGCGGGGTTTTGTTTCAAAAATTTTAATCCTGACCTGACAAAACATTGAGCGCACCCTCGGCGGCATGCTTCTGAATAAGAGCCGGACTGGCGGCACCTTGAAAAAAGTGAACCTCGTCCACCTGTCCGGTGAAGCCTCTGACGGACTGGGAGGGCAAGGCGCCAAGAACCAACCGGGAGTCCCCCCGTTCTCCTGAAAGCCCCAAGGAACCGCTCCGGAGGGCTGATATCCGCTCAATCTTGCCATCCACGTAGAGGTGGGTCAGCATGCCAAGACCGCCGTCTCCCCCGACATAACGGACCGCAAGGTGGTGCCAGCGTCCATCTCGCAAATCTGTGGTGGCGGTGCAGGCGCCCCCCCCCTGTCCGGAAACCCGGAGTGCTCCGATCGCCCCCAACTCACCATCACCATTCCAAGAGGCCTGCCACAAGGGGTGGTTCTCCGGGTCCACCAAGGTCAGAAGATTCCCCCCCTCGACCAGACTGTCCTCAGTCGGAGGGAGTTTGGCCCAAAAACTGGCGGTGAAACCGGAATTCTCCTCGAATCGACCAACGGAGCCCAGAGACAACCCTTCGGTATTCCGGAAAACCAGGGCATTGCCAAAAATTCCCGGAGATCGCTTCGGTTTGCCAGGGAATTCTGCGTCCGAGAGCAGACTGGCCTCATACGCACTGCCGGAAAGCCCCATTCCGTTCTGCTTCAGAATGCCCCCCGTCCCCTCAAATTGATAGCGAATGAAGGGAAGATGGAGATCACTGACCGGGGCTGCCGGAAGCGCATAATCCTCCCCCCGGAATTCCACCTGGGCCAATTGACTGAGCGGGCGGTCATCAGCCCGGACCGCCCCTCCTTCCCGGACCAGAAGCGGAACCGAGTTCCCCGAAACCCGGCTCACTTCGACCGCCCCTTGCAAAACATGCACCTCGGATTCACCGGTCCCGCCCACCGTGATTCCGAACCGGGTGCCCACATCCACCGCCGTCAGGCGCGGAGTATTGACCACAAAACCAGAAGCCTTGCCCCCGGCTTCGGCAGCGATGCGACCCTGCTCCAAAAAACCTCGGGCATCCGTTTCCACAGAGAAAACCACGGGCCCCTCCAGCAACACCTTGGCCCCATTGTTGAAAGCTACCTCGGCGTGCCCGGTCAGCAGATCCAGCCTGCCTTCCTTCACCCAACCATCCTCCCTGATTTGTTGGAGCGATGGCGTTGCCCACGCTGCGTCCTGATGGGAAGTGACCCGGGCGAGATAGACGCCCTTCAATCCTGGAGCCACTGTGATACGCGACCCCTGGGTCAGGGAGACGCTTTGCAGAACCACGATGCCGATCCCCACGAGCAAGGCTGCCACTGCGGCGGCCTTCCACCAGTCCGATTGGAATCTCTGCCGGTCCTCACGGTCCCGGCGTCGCACCTCGGCGCGACGGCGCCACCCCCACCACAGGTGAGTCTTGGCCCGCCACTCCCTCTCTTCGATAATTTCGCTGAGCACTGAACGAGCCACCGCCCTTCCGCCCACGGATTCCAGTCGCGCCATCACTCCTTTGGCAAAGGCCTCACTGGTTTGATGGCCGGAATCATCCCGCCACAATTCTTTCAAGGCGGCATCGACCGAGGCCTGCCGGATCAATTCCGACCGCGCTTCGTCATCCTTCTCCAAGCTGGCCTCGATGGAGCGGCATCGCTCCTCCGGCCATTCGCCGGAGAGCAATGCGTCGATCCATTCAGGTTCCATGTTCAAAAAAGGGGTGTTGGGGACGATCAAACGGGCTGCGGGCCAGCTTTGTGCTCGATGCATTCACGCAGAGCGTGGCGGATGCGAAAAAGAGTCGTCCGCACCCACGCCTCGCTCCTGCCCAGAGCCTTGGCGATTTCTTCGCTGGACTCCGCGAGTCGGTAGCGGCGTTTCAGCAGGGCACGCTGGGCTTCAGGGAGCCGTTCCACGCATTCTTCGAGCAGGGCCACCATGGGGGTGTCCGCCCCTGCAGCAAGACCACGACCAGAATGCTCCACCAGGCAATGCTCGAGGTATTTTTCCTGGTTTCGTTCACTGCGGCTGTAGCGAAGCACTTCGGCCCGGACCAGATTGTAGGCAATGGCCCGAAGCCAGCGTCCCAGATCGGACCCATCCTCGAATTCGTCGATGTGGCGGTAGGCCCAGACAAAGGACTCATGGGCGATCTCCTCGATCAGATGAGGCACCGGCAGTCTCATGGCAATGAAAGCCCTGAGCCGGGAGGCGTGGCGCAGCACAATCTCCTCGAAAGCATCCAAATGACCGTCCCGGACGCGTCCGATCAAGTCTTTGTCACTGACCTCATCTCCCATGTCACAGTTATAACACGAATCCGGATGATCGTTACAGGAACCTGACAACCGGACCATTCCCGCGATGACGGGGGTGATTCAGGCTTGGCCTGACGGGACTTCCGCTTCACAATGGCCCCACCATGCACTGCCGATTTCTGCTCTTTCTTGGGTTATTCACCGCCTCTCTCAGCCTTGCGGCGGACAAACCGAATTTCATTCTCATCAACATTGATGATCTGGGATACGCTGACATTGGACCATTCGGCTCGACGTTGAACCGGACCCCGAACCTGGACCGCATGGCTGCCGAGGGTATGAAGCTGCGCTGCCATTATGCGGCTCCGGTCTGCTCTCCTTCGCGTTCGGCATTGATGACCGGCTGCTACCCGAAACGGGTTCTTCCCATCCCCAGCGTGCTCTTTCCAGCATCCTCCCTTGGGCTCAATCCTAAAGAAATCACGGTCGCGGAAGTGCTCAAGGACGCTGGCTATGCCACCGCCTGCATCGGCAAATGGCATCTCGGTGACCAGCCGCCCTTCCTTCCCACCGCCCAAGGGTTTGACCATTACTTCGGCATCCCGTATTCCAACGATATGGGGTTGGCATCGGAAGGATCAAAGAGCGATCTCGACAAACCGTTGCCGGCCCCCAAGAAAAAGACCGCTCCCCTGCCCCCAGCTTCCTTTGGCGGGGATGAGACCGGCCTGAAAGGGAATCAGCAACCACCGTTGCCACTTCTCCGGGACACAACCGTCATCGGGCGAGTCGATGCGGAAGGGCAACAGTCCATCACGCGGCGCTACACCGAGGAGGCCCTCTCCTGGCTCCGTGACCATCACAAAGATCCCTTCTTTCTCTACCTGCCGCATAGCGCGGTCCACTTCCCGATTTATCCTGGAAAAGCCTTCCAGAATCGGTCGCCACACGGGATTTACAGCGACTGGGTTGAGGAAGTGGATTGGAGCGTCGGCCAAATCCTCGACTCCGTGCGCTCCCTCGGCCTCGAATCCCGCACCCTGGTGATCTTCACTTCTGACAATGGCGGAACCGCACGGGCGGTCAACGCACCCCTCCGGGGCAACAAAGGCAGCACCTGGGAAGGCGGCATGCGCGTTCCCACAGTGGCTTGGTGGCCGGGCAAAGTACCTGCGGGCACCTCGACGGATGAGATCACGAGCATGATGGATGTGCTGCCCACTTTTGCCCACCTCGCCTCCGGCAAAATCCCCACCGACCGGGTCATCGATGGTGGCAACATCTGGCCCCTGCTGTCGGCCACGAGCGGTGCCAAATCCCCTCATGCCGACGTATTTTACTACTTCCGAGGACTTACGCTCGAAGCGGTGCGCTCCGGCCCCTGGAAGCTGCAGCTCTCCGGCGGTGGAGCACCGAAAAAGAAGAATGACCCCGCCAAACTGGCACCAAAGAACCCTGCGGAAGTGTTTCCCAAACTCTACCATCTGGGGAACGACATCGGAGAATCAACCAATCTGGCAGTCGAGCATCCCGATGAAGTCGCGCGTCTCCGGACGCTGGCTGACAAGATGAAGGATGATCTGGGCCGAGACGGCATCGGTCCAGGGGTCCGGGAAATGGGACATTTCGCAAATCCCAAGCCACTGATCCCCCACGACGCCCCCTGAGAACCGTAGGAACCGGCTCAGGATTCTTCAAGGCTTGGGATCGGCACCTGGTTCTCCCGGGGGGAGAGACCCGAGGAGGAAGTCCTTCCAAATCTGGGCAAATTTAGCCGAAGGCAGCCAAGTATGGTTCGGATCCAGCGGAGTCTCGGCATTTTCCATGCGGGAGATCTGCCCTGTCTCAAGGCTTCCGATCCATCCCCGGGAGCGGTCCATCGCGGGCACTGTGCCATCCTCTCCCGGTTTCCGGGCCCCCCACACCTCGAGCAAAAATTCTTGAGCCATCCGGTAGGAGACCGGTCCCTCCCGTTGATCACCATTGGGCTCAATGGCAAAGAGCCAGTTCGGCATCCGGCCAATATTGGCATCGTAGACTTCTTCCAAGGTTTGCGTGGCTTTCCAGTCAGTGGCTTGATGGTCATTCAATCCTTTGATGAACATCACTGGCACCTTCTGAGAATCATCCGTGACCGGCGTGGCATAGTAAGCTCCTTTGCACGCGGTGACCCCAATGAACTTCTCCGGCTTCCACTGGGCCAGATTGAATGCCAAGGCAGCCCCCAGGACTCCGTTCCCATGGACCATCAGGGGCAACCCTTCCCAATTTTCTTTCTTCAAGGCCTGCCCCAGCTTGC
>JADZAX010000261.1 GCA_020852405.1 Verrucomicrobiales bacterium | reverse complement strand
GACTGCCTGAAAGGTGACGCCGGAGTTGGCGGAGGTTTGGTAACCAATGAGTTGTGAGCCGGTAAGTTCCATAAGGGATGGGGTGCGGGAAAAAGGATCGGATAACGGGAAACCGCACCCTACCTCCCGGAAAAGAAATGACAAAGAAAAATGGCAACAGGCCTCTTCCCTCAGGAAAGCGCCGTCCCATGGTCATCGTGCCGGGGAAGCAGGGCTTCGATGCGGCGCAGGATTTCCTCCGCCAGGATGGTTTTGACGGCGCGCGGCAAAGACTCCTCCCGGCCATCCGCATAATGGAGGCAAACTTCATTTTCCAACGCCTCAAAGCCCGTGCCAGGACGACTCACATCATTGGAGACCAACAGGTCACAGCCTTTGCGGCGCAATTTCTCCCGGGCATGGATCCTCCCCTCATTCGTCTCCGCCGCAAAGCCCACGAGGAATCCGCGAAATCCGAAGACACTACGCGCGCTGCCCAGAATGTCCTCGGTCCGCTCCAATTCCAAGGTCATGATGCCGTCGATTTTTTTGATCTTTTGGTCGGCGGGATTGCGCGGACGATAGTCGGCCACAGCGGCACAGAAGATGGCAATCGCACATCCCGGAAGTCGATCCCGCACCGCTTCATACATCGCGCGGGCGCTCTCCACGGAAACGACCTCGGCGCCGGCCACCGGAGGCAGGGAAACAGGACCGGAAACCAGCACCACCTCGTGACCGCCGGCCACCGCAGCATCGGCGAGGGCATATCCCATGCGACCGCTGGACCGGATGGAGAGATAGCGCACGGGGTCCAAGGCCTCCCGGGTGGGACCTGCGGTGATGAGGATTCTCATGACCGGGGCCTCCGGGAGAGATGCTCCCGGATGCGTTCAACAATCCCCGCCACCGGCCAGAGCCGTCCCAGCCCTTCATATCCGCAAGCCAACAGCCCCTCCTCAGGCCCGACGAAATCCACGCCGCGTTCCCGAAGAGTCCGGACGTTGGCGACCGTGGCAGGATGCTGCCACATTTTTCCGTTCATCGCAGGAGCCACCAGCACGGGCGCCTGGCAGGCCAGCGCAAGAGCGCTGAGAGCGTCGTCGGCGAGGCCGTGGGCCAATTTGGCGAGAATATTGGCCGTGGCCGGAGCGATGACCAGCAGGTCGGCACGGTCGGCCAGTTGGATGTGACCGGGGTGCCAGCTCTGCTTCTCATCATAGAGACCGGAGGTGACGGGTTGTCGGGAGAGCGTTTGGAGGGTCAGCGGAGTGATGAACTCCGCCGCGTCGCGCGTCATCACAACATGGACTTCGCATCCTTCCTTGACCAGTTGGCTCGTCAGGTCGGCCGCCTTGTAGGCCGCGATGGAGCCAGTGACGCCTAGAATCACGACGGGAGCGGACGCAGGGGAAATCGGTTGGCTCACGGGGAAGTAGTGGACTGATCACTCTGCATCAAAGGCCGGCACGGTTTGAAGCCGGGCGGTCCGGTGACGTTCCGCGACGAGGATGGCCCGGAATGCCGCGAGGTCTTCCTCGGGAGTGCCGCTCACGAGCGTGTAGCGGTAATCCCGCCAGTGCTGAAGTTCCTTCAAAGCATTCTGGAGCCGCAGATCCCTTTCCGCTTCGCTTTCGGTGGCCCGTTTACCGAGCCGCATCACGAGCTCGCCTCGACTGGGGGGAAGGATGAAAACGTCCACCAATGCCTCGCGGATCCATGGCTCTGTGGCCGAGCGGACATGTTCCCCCCCCTGCACATCAAGGTCCATCAGCACGTCCCGTCCCTCTTCGATATGCCGACAGACCTCACTTTTCAAGGTTCCGTAGAGATTTCCGTGGACCCGCGCCCACTCGACAAATTCGCCCGCGGCGACCCTTTTCAGAAAGGTGTCTTCATCGAGAAAATGATAATCCCGCCCGTCCTCCTCGCCGCCCCGGGGCGGTCGAGTGGTGGCGGAAACAGCATAGCGGCACTGGTCCGGCTCGAGACGGCTCAATCCACGACAGAGGGTGGTCTTTCCAGAGCCACTGGGACCGGAGACAACACAAAGAATGCCGAGGCGGGACATGCGGAAAAGGACAATGACGAAAAGCGGACTGGAAAAAGTGGTGCCCGCAGCCGAGCCCCGGACCTGTCATTGGAGATTCTGCACCTGTTCCCGGATCTTTTCCACTTCTGTCTTGGCGGTGACGACCAGGCGGGCGATCCCGGCATCGCTGCCTTTGGAACCGATAGTGTTGACTTCCCGTTGCAGTTCCTGGCAGAGGAAATCAAGCGGACGGCCGGCCGGTTCGCTGCCGGCAAGATAGAGGCGGAACTGCGCGAGATGGCTCGCGAGACGGGTGATTTCTTCTGAAATATCGCATTTTTCCGCAAAAAGACCGAGTTCGCGGAGCAGCCGTTCGTCACCGAGGTCGATGGACAAGCCGGCGTCAGCGAGCCGCTGGTGCAGATTGCGCCGGTAGTTGTCGACCACCACGGGACCTGCTGTTGCCACTTCCACGACAAAGGATTCCAACAATTCCAAGCGCTGCTCCAGATCAGCGCGGAGGTGGGCGCCTTCGGCTTCCTGCATGGTCCCCAGTGCGGACAAGGCGATGGCAACAGCACCCAGCAGGCTGTCTTTCATCGATTCGGCGGGCACTGAGACCTCCCCGCTGGTGAAAACACCCGGCGCCCGGATCAGATCGGACGCCGCCAAATCATCGGCAAGACCATGGTCCCGACAAAACTGCCGCAAGGTTTCGACCATTTGCTTGGCCACTGCGGGCTCAAACTGGATGCGGGAGCCCGCGCCGCCTTCGACCTGCATTTGAGTGCGCACCTGAACCCGACCCCGCGACACCTTCTCGGAGACAAGCCTGCGGACGTCCGCCTCCAGATCAGCCAGAATGCCGGGCAGGTTGGTCGCCACATCCAATTGACGGCGGTTCACACTGAGGAGCTCCACTTGGATGCGCCACGTCCCCGACGGGGTCTCGGCGAGAGCTTCGCCACGCCCGTATCCAGTCATGCTTCGAATCATAAAAACCTCAGAGTAACGGCGGAAGGGTTCCTGTCAATGGATCTGGAATTCCCCCGGCAAGGTGAAATAAAAAGACCACAGGAAATCAGGATTCCCCGTGGTCCTTGTTGACCCGGCCCAGTGCCGGGAGCCAAAGCTTTCAGTGGAGAGCTTTTTTGATTTTCGATTCGACCGCCTTCTGGTCGATGTAGCCGACAAATTCTCCAACCTGTTTGCCGTTCTTAAAAAACTTCACATGCGGAATGCCTTGCACGCCGTTTTCAGCGGCGAACTTTGGATCCTTGTCCACGTCCACGGAGAGGATGACGATCTGGTCGGCATACTGCTTGGACATGGCTTCGAGATGCGGCTTCAGCGCACGGCAGGGCCCGCACCAAGTGGCATTGAAATCGACCACCACCAGTTTCGACTCCTTGGCGATGGTGGATTTGGCCGAACGACCGGACACATTCGAAATACCAGCGGTGGCGGTGAGGATGCCGCTGGTGAGGACTGCGGCGATGACAAGGAGGAAGGATCTGGTTTTCATAATTCTGGATGAGGGTTTGCAAATTGGACGTCGCATCGATGGATTCCCTTCAAGAAATCGCATCCCTTTCAGGGCAAGGCCTCATCCCGTCGCAGAAAATCGCCCCCGGGAATCATCCGGGCCCTTTCGAGCGGGCCCAAGAACCGATAAACCCAGACCTCGAGATCCAAACTCTCCGCCAAAAGCCGGACCGGATGACGAATGCGCTCATACTCGGGCGATTCCCCGGCGCAACCTTCGTATTCATCCAACCACCGCAAAGATTCGCCAGGATCGCGCAGACGGTAGACGTCACCCACGACCCAGCTGCCCGTTCCTGGAGTCAGGGTCAATCCGGGATACCAGGAAATGAGGTAGAGAGCCCCCTCCACAGATGCCGTCCCCACCCAGTCTGCCTCTCCGGCGAGACGCTCCCCCATGGGGTGTCCGGATCCGGCACGCAGGGTCCCATAGACGAAAAGCAAGGAAAGGTCGGTTGTCACCATCACCAGCGGCGCAGCAGAAGAGGCCGCACACCGGCAGGAGCAGGGAGAATGCCAGTCGTAATGAGAAAGTCCCGTTCGGCCAACTGGCGCCACGGATAGGCTGCATAAACGAGCGGATGAGGAGGCAACCAAAGTCCCGTGCCAACACGATACGGGGACCAACCCGGATCGTGGAATCCGGAACCGCAGAACTGCGAGGGCAACGAAATCGTGACCCGGGTATGCACCACTCCAGAGACAGCGGACACGCCCGGTGTGGGCACGGCCGACACTGCCCGTTCATTCCTGGAATGAACGGCTTCCCCGCGACGGACATTTTCGAACTCCTCCGCTGCGATCTCGTTGTAGTGGTAGTGAGCTTGAATCGAGGAATCCAGTTGGGAAAATGGAATTTTGGCAGAACCGCCGCGGTGCCGGAAGAGCAACCCATTCGGGTCGGCTTTCACGACCCGGACATCGTGATAAACCTTCCCTGTCGTGGTGGTAAGGGAGGAGAGAGAACCCCCACCTCCATCATCGGACGCGGGGGACAGACCGGCGCCAAAAAACAGGGTCACAAAACCAAAGTGGACCCACGAAAAAGCAGATTTCGCAATCATGATCCTCATTCATGTCATAATTCCCATTTTTGCCAAGCGAATTCTTGCTGAGCTTAATTAGGAAAACCGAAAAGACCAAGATCCCGCATAGTCCTGAATTACAGGCATTCTTCTGGTCTTAGGATTACCGAATGAGGGACTGCGGCAGAAAACCCAACCGGGAATCCATTGCGGCCCTTTCCGGATTGCCCTCTCTTGCAGGCCACCTTCGGCCGTCCAACCAACCGGGCGTTGCCGGTTCAGCGGGACGTGACGACGAGGTCGAGAGGTTGGCCGGCCACCACCTCCACGGTGAGGGGGTCAACGTCCCCCACGGCCGCTTTGTCGAGAATGACCGTGCCGTCACGCGGGTCTTTGGTGCGTTCCCAAATCGAAGCCGCCACGACGAGGCGGCACTTACCCGGCGCGGGTCCATTGGTCTCGTCGGATTTGAATTTGCCTCCCATGACTCGCAGCGTGGTCACCGGCAGGTTTTCATCCTCCGGATGGAAGGTGACCGCGCCCCACGGTACCGCCTGGCCATCGAGCATCAGAGTGCCCTGCAAGGCCACCCGCTTCGCACCGGGGGCGAAGTAGCCACGTCCCCTCATCCAATCGCGGAGATGGTCCGGCCAGGTACCGAGCACGGGGGTGCCCAGCATGAGTCCCACGCCATGCGGTCCATCCTGGTAGAGGTGCATTTCACAGGGAACTTTGTGCCTGCGCAGCGCTTCGTAAAAAAGAAGGCTGTTCTCCGCCGGAACCACGGTGTCGGCCGTGGTATGGAAGAGGAAGGTGGGAGGCGTTCGGTCGGTCACATTCAACTCCGAAGAGACGTGGCGAGCCTCGGGGGAGTCCGGAGCCACGTCCTTCCCAAGGAGATTTTTGCGGGACCCGGCATGAGTGAATTCGGTCGACATACTGATCACCGCATAGCAGAGCACGGCAAAATCGGGCCGGGCGGACTCGGCATCCGCGTCATCAACGGGTTCGTAGGCCTTCTCGTCAAACTTGGTCGCCGCCATGCTGGCGAGATGCCCGCCCGCGGAGAATCCGATGACGCCGATCCGGGCCGGATCGATCCCGGATTCCGCCGCCCGGTGACGGACGAGACGCACCGCCCGCTGGACATCGGCAAGCTGGGTGGGGAAATGGTAACCTTGGGAACCCAACCGATACTGCAGGACATAAGCGGTGATGCCCAGACTGGCGCACCACTGCCCGATTTGGCGCCCTTCATGGTCCACCGCCAGCCCACCATACCCACCGCCCGGACAGACCACCATGGCACAGCCGTTCTTTTTCCCCGCCTCCGGCGCGTAGACATCAAATTTCGGGCTCGGCGCCAGATTCCCCGTCTGGGCATGCGGCATTTTTCCCTCCGGCCAAAGAGGCTCTGCCGCCAGCGTCAGGGGAAAGCAAACGCCAAGAAATAGAAGTCCGGAGACAACACAGGGAGGGATTTTCATGGACGAGGCTTGGGGTGGTTGCATTCGAAAGAACAGTCCGGCCATCAGGGCGGGTGGCAGATTCAGGCTCCCAGATCGGATCGCAGCCGGGCCACTTCCTCGCAGAGTCCCCGCACTTGTTCCCGGAGAGCCTCCAGATCCGACTCCATCCGGGCTCGCCAGGTCGGCTCCTCGACGATACGTTCCGCCACCACGGGGGCGGCACCACCTGGGGAAGCGGAAAGATCCGGCTCGCCGCAGAGCAGGTGGACGTAGGTTTCAGCACGGCGTCCGGCGCCGGAAGGAATCCGGCGCGCGAGAGCGGGATGGTGTTGGATAAGCCGGTCCATTGCTTCCTGGGCAGTCTCCGGGCTGCCGAAAGGGTGGAGGCGCTCCGTGCGCTGGCGCAATTCGGCAAGGGTCTGCTGCCCGCGCAGCAGGAGCACGCAGAGCAATGCCAACTCGGGTTTCCGAAGGTAGGGAAAGCGCTTTTCGATGGTGTGCTTGTTTTTGGGGACCCGCGCACCTGCTTGGTGCACCAAAATGGCGAAATCCTTGTAACGCAGGTCCTCCATGGCCTGCTGGACGGATTCCGAGTCGACATCCATCACCGGATCCCGGTTGCTCGACTGGTTGCAGGCCGCCATCAGGGCATTGAGGGTCAGCGGATAATACTCCGGCGTGGTGGCTTCCTTCTCAAGGAGGCACCCCAGGACCCGGGATTCGATGAAGGAAAGGAGGGGAGCGCTGGAGCCGGCAGGTTCGATGGTGGAGTCGGAGGTGGGATCGAAAGAAGGTGATTCTGGGTCCATGGAGGATCAAATAGGGGGGGTGAGTCCGCAGAGCGGAAAAGGGGGAGAGGAGTTTTTTAACAGCTTCCCCCGCCTCTGTCACGCGGGTTTTCCCCCCGATTGGCGGGGGAACGGCGCAATTCGCTGGACTCCGGGCTGGTTTTCGCTAGGTAGTAGACCCTTTTTTGCACTCATGTCAGCCACGCAATACCAGCAAACCCTCGCCCACCCTGCCACTCTCGCCGGCACGTCGCTGCATACCGGCGCCAGCGTGACCCTGACTCTGAAGCCGGCGCCGGCAGGGCACGGATTGAAATTCCGCCGCATCGACCTGCCCGACCAACCCTTCATTGAGGCGCACGTCTCCAATGTGCAGAAGGTGGAGCGCGCCACGACGCTGGCCCAGGGGTCGGTGAAAGTTCACACCGTTGAGCACGTCATTTCCGCCCTCATCGGCATGGGAGTCGACAATGCGATCATCGAGATGGACGCCAACGAGCCGCCCATCGGGGATGGCTCGGCCCGCCCGGATGTGGAGTGTATCAAAAAAGCCGGCATCGAAAAACAGTCCGAACTTCGTGGCATTTTTGAAATCCGTGAACCCATCCATCAGGAAACCCGGGACGGTTCCCTCATCACGATCGTTCCCGACAAGTCATTCCGGGTCTCCTGCACCCAAGTCGGGCCCGATGGCCGCATGACGCAGTATTACAGCGTCGAAGTGACCCCGGAAAACTACGAGCGCGACATCGCCGCCGCGCGGACCTTTGTTTTCTATGAGGACATCCAGCCCCTGATGGAAAAAGGACTCATCAAAGGTGGCAGCCTCGAAAACGCAGTCGTGATCCGCGGCGACGCCGTAATGAGCAAGGAGCCCCTCCGTTTCCCGGAAGAGTTCGCCCGCCACAAGATCCTCGACATCATCGGCGATCTCGCCCTCGCGGGACGCCGGATCATGGGCCATGTCATCGCTGTCAAACCGGGCCACGGACCCAACACGGACATGGCCCGCCGCCTCGCCTCGGAGTTCGGCAAAATGCGGTCCATGGTTCCGCCCGTGATCATTCCCGTCGGCAAAGCGGTGCTGGATGTGAACGAAGTGCAGCGCATCCTGCCGCACCGCTACCCTTTCCTCATGGTGGACCGCATCGTGGATTTCATCGGGGACAACAAATGCACCGGCGTGAAGCAGGTGACCATCAACGAGCCGTATTTCCAAGGGCATTTCCCCGGACACCCCGTTATGCCCGGCGTCCTCCAGGTCGAGGCCATGGCCCAGGTCGCCAGTGTCCTGATGCTGCGCCAAGAGGAGCACCATGGAAAAATTGGCTATTTCATGAGCGCCGACAAAGTGAAGTTCCGCAAGCCGGTCTTCCCGGGGGACACCCTTTTCATCGAGGCCGAGATCGTGAAAGTGCGCCGGAGCATTGGCTCGGCGGTCTGCCGCTGCCTCGTCAACGACGAGGTGGTCTCCGAAGGCGAAATGATGTTTGCCCTGATGTCCCGCTGAACCGGCTCAACCGAGCCTGAAGAGATGCACCGGGGAAAAGTTCCCGGGGTATTTGCCATCGACAAGACGACGACCGTTGCCGTTGCTGCCGGTGTTCGTCGCCGCCACCGCGCAGCGCAGACCGTCGGGAGAGAGAGCCACGCTGTGGCAGTTGACGGTGCCTTTGTTGAACTTGAACACCGGCTCAGGCTCGCCGGGACGCAGCCCGAAGAAATTGCCCGAACCGGGCTGGCCGGTGGTGGGCACCAGAAACAGTCCACCGGGTGCCGCAGCCGCCTCGTGGGCGAAAATGTCCTTGTCCAACTCCCCCACTTCCATTTCATGCCGCAGAGCGCCGCTGGCGGTGTCGAACAGGCAAAGCCGGGCATGGCCGTTGACGTTGCCTCCCCCCTTTGGCTTGGTTCCGCTCGCGAAAAGCGTGCGTCCCGCGTCCGCAAATCCCAGACACCGCAGACCACCGATGTCCTGCAGCCGATGCAGCAGGTGGAAGACCGATCCGTCAAACTCGCGCACGAGGCGACCGTCGAGGGCATTCCACAGGGCGATCCGACCGAAGAGTCCTCCCGCCACCACCCAGGGCTCGGTGGGATGCGCGGCAACGGCAAAAATTTCGCTGCCATCGGGCAGTGCCAATTCCCGGAGCAGACCGCCGGTCGCGCTGTCGTGAATGCGGACTTTCCCGTCGCGTCCTCCGGTGACGAGCCAATCCCCCTCTGGCCCCACCGCGAGATCGCGGATCCAGCCGTCGTGCGCGGCGGGCACCTCCCACAATGGCCGGGGCTCCAGCGCGAGACAGGGCCAAGCCCGCAGACTGCCCCAGGAATCCGCGCTGAAGGCCAGGTCGCGGAAAGGATGGAAGGCCAGCCCGGTGGCAAACCCCCGGTGCCCTCCGACAAACGGCAGTGAAGGAGGGGCGGATGGTTCGGGAACCTTGGCCTTGGGATTCTGCGCCAGGGCTTTGGCGGCAGCGGCATCGGGCACCGGCGGCGCCCCGAGATCCCAGCGCAGCACCGTGCCCTCCAGGGTCGTCCCGGCAAGAAGCCGCCCGCAGGGGCTGAAGCGCAGTCGGTTCACCTGCTGGCCGGGCTCGAGGAGGCACTGGAGGACGGGTTCCATGTTTGAGTAACGCAGTTTCTAAGCCAGAGCCTCTTTGATGGGAGCCATCTCCTGGTGCGCAATGGGCAGGGGCTGGTCACCGTTCATGAACTCCACCTTCTCCGAGTCAATGCCGAGCGCGGCATACCAGGTGTGGAACAGGCTCCCGATGTCGTAGGCCTGCGGCGCGTCGACGAAGACGCCCTCCGCATCGGTGCCTCCGATGATTCTGCCACGGGCGATCCCCGCGCCCGCCATGGCCAGGGACCAAGCCTCGGGATAGTGGTCCCGACCAATGTGACCGTTGATGCGCGGAGTCCGGCCGAACTCGCTCATGGAAACGACCAAGACATTGTCCAGCAGGCCCCGGTCCCGCAGGTCTTCGACGATGGAGGCAAAAGCGGCGTCGAATTTTGGAATCAGGGAGGCACTGCCATTGAAGTGATCACCGTGGGTGTCCCAACCATAACTGGTGACCTGGACAAAGCGGACTCCGGCTTCCAGCATGTTGCGTCCCACGAGCATATGCTGACCGATCTCACTGCGCCCGTAACGGTCGAGATCGCGCTCCGAAACCCGTGAGGTGTCGAACAGTTCCTGACGTTTCATGAGCTGCCGGGCCATGTCGTAAACCGTGGTCTGGGCTTCGGTGGCGCCGGCGCGACGCCCGGCGGCATAGCTTTTGGTGAAACGCTCCCGCAAGAGCTGGCGGGCCTCGTCCTCTGCCGTGGCAAGGCCTTCGGGAAGGGTGAAATTTTCCGGAGGCCTCCCGTCGCCAAAGGCGATGGCCCCGTACTTGGCACCGAGAAATCCGGCATTCTCCGAAAGAAATCCCCCGTTGCCGGGTTTGATCCAGACGTAGGGAGGCAGTCCACTGACTCCCGCCCCCATCAACTTGGCCACGGCCGACCCGAAATAGGGATATTTCACGCCGCGATTTGCGGGATCTCCCCGCAAGATGCGCGGCACCCCGCTGGAGTGGGCATTGTCCTTGGTCGTGATGTTGCGCACCACGGACAGCAGGTGTGCCAAACGCGCTGTTCGGGGCATCAATTCGCAAAAGTGGGTCCCCGGCACCGAGGTGGGAATGCTGCGGAAAGGCCCGCCAAATCGGGTGCCAGGCTTGGGGTCCCAGCTTTCGAACTGGGAAATGCCGCCGTCGAGCCAGATAAAAAGAACCTGCTTTTCCCGTTTCGCCAAGGTCTCCGCGACCGCCGGGTGGAGGAGCCCGGCAAGACCACCCGCGCCCGCCGCCAGGCTGCCCAGCATTTTTCGCCGGGACCATTGATGGTCTTGCGGATTGCAGAGCGGGGAAGAGGCGGCTTTCATGAATCGGCAAACAGTTCAATGATTCGCCACGAATTCCGGAGAGGTCATCATGCCCCAGGCAAGATCGCGCACCATCCGCTGCCGCTCTCCAGCCCCGGAACTGGCCCTGAGACAAGCCGTCAGATTTTCGAGCTCCGCTTTCTCCGGCAACCGGCTCCAGAACGAGAGGCACAATTCCTCAGCCACCCGGACATCATCCGGCAGTGCGGCCAATCGGGTCACCACCGCCCCGTCTCCGGTGTCGAGCAACTTGAGCAGTTCCGGATCGTTCATCATGAAGAGAGCTCCCTTGAGAGACGGGGCAAACTCCAGCTCCGGCTGGCGGGGGTCATTGGCCAGGGCCTTGCGGAAGCGTTCCCGGAGTCCCGGCAGTTCCTTGGCCCCTACCTCCGCTGGCGGGGCTTTTTGATTCTCCACAGCAACATCACCTTCCTGGTGTCCCGTGGCCCGCAACGTGCTCCAAAGCAATTGTTCCGCCGAAAGGCGCCGCTCCAGGGCGGTGAGATAGAGCTCGGGGGGACAGTCCTGCTCCCGAGCCCCTTCCGGGAGGCGACTGGAACGCTGGTAGGTGCGGGTCCGGGTCAACTCCCCGACCAGCCAGCGAAAATCCCGGCCGTGCGCGGCAAATTCTGTGGCCAGAAGATTGAGCAGTTCGGGGTGACTCGGAGGGTTCCCCGAGTGAAACTGATCCAGCGGTTCCACCAGACCACGCCCCATCAGCCAGAACCAAACCCGGTTGACCAGATTGGCATCGAAACCCGGAGCCTCGGGAATCCGGGCGGCGAACTCCTGCAACGGGCTGAACCGGGGCACTCCGGGAGTCTTTGTTTTCTTGTCCGGCGCCACCAGGTATTGTTGGTCTTTGGGGAGTTCCGGCACCTCGATTTCCTCCAGTCCGGGGAGCCGGGGTCCGGTAAATTTTTCTTTCTGGGTGAACACCGACGCGTAACGCATCTTGGTCGTCATGAGCCGCTCCTCCACAGCCGGATACCCCTTGTCTTTGACGGGCACCAGATTCTGGAAGGCGGCCATCAGCCCTTGGAAATCGGCCTGCAGGTAGTCATCGATCAGCTTGTGATTGTGGCACTCCGCGCACTGCAGGTCCATCCCGAGGAAGAGGCGTCCCACATCGCGGGTCAGGCCGGAGTAATCGATGGCGTTCTGTCCATAATTCTCCAGGCGTTTCGCGTAAAAATAGGCCGCCCCATGGTTCGCCTCATCGCGGAGATCCGCCCGGAGTATCTCCCGCGCCATCCGATCCCAAGGCTTGTTCTGGGCAAAACTTTCACGAAGCCACCCCTCCCATGCGGCATCGTCCCCCAACCGTTCCATGAAATGAACATGGAACCATTCCGCCATCCGTTGCGGATACCGCGGACCGTCGAGCAATTGGGAAACCACCCGATCACGCTTGTCGGACGAGGAGTCCCCGAGGAAAGCCCGGGTCTCCTCCACGGTGGGAATGATACCGGAAAGGTCCAGATGGATCCGGCGGAAAAATTCCGCGTCGCCGGCCGGAGGCGAGGCTTGGTTGCCCGCCCAGTGGTCTTCGATCAGGGCATCGATGCGGGAAGCAACTCTGTCCTCTGAAAAACCCAGCGACGCTGCCAGCACTCCCCCGATCAACAAGATGGCGGGCAACCACCCCTTGGGACCCCGAGACAGAAAAGGTGGCTGGTGCGTGATTCGCATGTCGGAACGCCTGCGGAGGGTAGACTACTTGAAAACAGCCCCGATCGGCCAGTCCGTATTTGCGCCCGGACGGAATCCGGAGCCCCGAGAAGGCTCATCACCAAGCATTGACAGGAGGCGGTGCCTTCCTCTATTTGATGAATCTAGACATGCAAAAACAAACACCAACATTTGATCTCCCAGCGGCCCATGGTTGGTTCTCTGCGGAGCACTTCAACCGGGTCTGGTCCCTGCTCGACTTGCCGAAAAGGTCGCCTGAGGAAGAGGAGACCATGATCTCGCTTTGTCACTCCTCCCTGGCCCACTGGCGGGAGCGTCCGGACTGCGGCCTCCGGCAACTTGGCATCGGCTACTGGCAACTGTCGCGGGTCTATGCCGTCCTCGGTCAGGCGGAAAATGCCCGCCATTATGCGGACCTCTGCCTCTCGTCAAGCACCGGGGAGACCCCGTTCTATCTCGCCTATGCCCACGAGGCGATGAGCCGTGCCGGTTTTCTCGCCGGTCAAACCGATGCCTCCCGGCACCATCTAGCGGAAGCCCGCCGTCTCGCCGGCTTGGTTGAGGAGCCGGAAGAACGCCAGTTTTTAGAGCAGGATCTGGCCGACCTCGCCGGATGGGAATGAACCACCCCCATGGTTCGTCCGCCGCTGCAGTTTCTCCGCGATGAAGGAATAAGCTTTTCTCCCTCACGCGATTACGCTAAGATGAATTTGAAGTGACAGGCAACGCGCGCCTCTGAACCCTCAAACCCCGAAAGGAACACTGCGATGAATCTGACCCGCCTCCTCCCTTGTTCGGCCGCCTTGGCGGCCATTGCCCTCGCCCTCCTGCCCCTCCCCATCTCCGGCCAGCAAAAAGGAATGACGGTGCAACAGGTCTATGAGCAGGCCCAGAAAGACCTAGCGGAAGGCCGCATTCAACAGGCTCAACAGGGTTTTGCCTTGGTGCTGAAATACAGTCCGAATTTCATCTACGCCCGCAAAGGGCTCGCGGACTGTGCCGCCGCGCTGAAGAATCCCGCTCCGAAGCAGGATCCTCTGTCTCAGCTTTCCACGCTGATCGTACCCAGCATCGAATTCGACAACGCCACCCTTGGCACCGTGATTGAGTATGTCGCACAAAAAGCCGAGGAACTCAGTGGTGGCAAAATCACCCCCAATTGTGTGTTTCGGGGCACCGCCGAAGAGAAACAAAAATTGACGGTGACCATGAAACTGCGCAACACCCCGCTCAGCGAAGTGCTCCGTTATACCGGACAGGTCACTGGAGTGCGGTTCGCCAATGAGCAGTACGCCATTGTCTGTCTGCCACCTTCGGCCAGTGCCGTAACGCCGGAACCAGCCGTGCAGCAAACGGCCAACGGAACCACCCCAGCCACCAACCCGCTGACGCCTCCCCCGTCGACATCCACCAACCCCGGTCTCAGTTTCCGTTCCCTCTGAATTCCGCCGCTCCAGCGTCCGGCGCGACGCCGGTGGCAGTCATCACCGGGGGAACAGGGGGACTTGGCAGCGCCCTGGCTTCGGCTCTGTCTCTTGCCGGGTATGTTGTCGAGGCCCCCCCGCGGAGCGAGTTGGATGTCACCTCCGTCCCTGGAACAACGGCCTACTTCACACGCTTTCCCCGGATCGACCTGCTGATCCTCAATGCCGGCACCACTGCGGATGCCCCGTTCCTGCGGCTCACGGAGGCGGATTGGGATCGGGTGCTGGAGACGAATCTCGCCGGCGCCGCCCGCTGCGCCCGGGCAGTCCTGCCGGGCATGATGACGCGGCAGACCGGCCACATCGTTGCCATCGGCTCCTCGTCCGCTTGGCGACCGCCCATCGGCCAGGCGGCCTATGCCGCCGCCAAAGCGGGCCTCGTGGCACTGACCCAATGTCTGGCTGCGGAAGGCGGCCCCTCGGGTGTGCGGGCGAACTGTGTCCTGCCGGGATTCCTCGACACCCCAATGACCCGCAAGCTCTCCCCCCAGGCCATTGACGCGGCACGGAAGGATCATGTGTTGGGCAGATGTAACACCCCGGAAGACACAGCCCGTTTCATCGCCTTCCTCGACTCGATGGTCCACGTCTCCGGTCAGGTCTTCCAGCTCGACAGCCGACTGAGACGTCACTTTTGAGACGCCAGGAACTCTCAGTCTCCACCGCCACAGCCGCCGCATCCCCCTCCACCACAACTGGATCCACCATCGGAACCACAACTGCTCGCGGTGCCCCCGATATCTCCGATCCATGTTTTGGCGGGTGCCGGAACCAACTGGTGGAAATCGGAAAAACCCCAGATCTCCATCATTCCGACGCCATACAATCCAACCAAAAGAGGCATGGCATCAGGGACCGGGCTCTCCGTTGCGGAACCCTCCGCGGACTGCCGGACTTGCTTGGTATGTCTTGTCCGAAAGGCACCCAGCACTGACTTGCCCAATTCCGAGATCCGGGTTTTCCGCCCTCCCACTTTGGTAGCGATGACTCCGGTGAGAAACAGGAACAATCCCAGAATGGAAACCGGTTTTTCCCGGCTCAATCCGAGTCCGAACTTGGCCAGGCCAAAGACCAGCAAGGCCACCAAAAGAGCGGTGAGCACCGGCATCTCCTTCCGCTTGCCTTTCGCCCAAATCAAGAGCCCCCGCTCCTCCAGATCAGCTTCCAGCATTTCCACCGCCGGGGAGAGATGCAGGGTGAAATCGCCCAATGAGATCTCCGTTCCACCCCCCACTTGGATGGCTTGGTATTCAAAGGGATCGGCAGGCGGAGGATCTTCCACGTAGATGAGGAATGTGCTCCCTTTCACTTCCAAGGATCCCCGGGCATGCAGGGCCGCCAGCACAGCCTGCACGGCGCCTTCCCTCCCGCGAGCCAGAAAGGCAATGTGGTAGTAGGACAGATCATCCGGGATCACCACTCCGTCGTGACGGAATGACTTTCCCGCGGCAATCCATCGCACGATGACCAGGATCACCAGAACCGCCAGGAGGCCGCCGTAAAGAGCCAGAAAAGCGGGTCCCTGCCAGTCGAGAGGATTGAACGTGGTCATTCGGTGGAGAGATACTGTGGCCGGGGAATCCATGGGCGCCGCAGGCACCAATGGCGGGTGAGGTCGATATAACGAAAAACTCCCTCACCCTGCCGTTTCAACTCCGGATCGGGCCAGATCCAGCCAAGTCTCGGATGCCCGAAAAAGCGCCGATAACTTTCCAGCGTGCGGGCATACCAATCACCAAATTTCTCTTCCTCCTTACGCCCTCCTTTTGTCGGCTCGTGATGCAGGGTCATGCCGAGGACCTTGGGGCACCACTCTTCCCAGTAGCTGCGGGTGTGCAGCAAATGCAGGTGCCAGACCTGGTCGATGGCGTGGGATGGAGATACCGGATGCCCCGCGACGACGGCCAGAAAGGCGAATTTTCGGTATTCCAAAACGGCGGCGCGCGCGGCCGTCAAGGGCCACTGTTGCTCATGAGAAAGCCGGACAGTGAAGGGGCAGGAAGACCCGGGAGCGTCCAAAGGAAACTCCAATATCCGCTCCCACAAGTCGGAGGATTCCGGTGGCACCACGTTTCAGTGATGCCACCGGAAGGGGAAAAGATCAAACAAAAAGGATTACCCGAGTTCGGCGAGGACTTTGTCGAGCAGCACCTTGGTCGCGGTGACACCCTCCGGTTCGGAAAGGCCCGAACCTTCATATTCGACACCAACCCAGCCATGATAGCCGGCGTCTTTGACGAGCGACATGGCTTTGTGGAAATCGGTGTGGACTTCCTCGCCCGCCTTGTTGAAGTCATGGCTCTTGGCACTGACCCCCTTGGCAAAGGGCATGAGGTCGGAGATGCCTTTGTAGCGGTCGTAAAAGAAGCCCTTGTCATCCTCACCGAAAGCCGGATCGGTGCCGAAAGAGGCCTTTTCTTCCTCATATTTTGGTCCTTTGCGGGCCATGTAAAAGTTCCCGAAATCGGGCAGGGTACCACAATTGTCGAGACCGACGCCCTTCATGACTCCGGCCAGCCAGGCTCCATTGGAAGACCAGCCTCCGTGGTTTTCGACGATGACCCCCAATCCGAGACTCTTGACGTGCTCGGAAAGGCGGCGCAACCCGTCGATGCAAAATTTGGCTTGTTCTTCGGAGGACAGCTTGGCATTGGATCGCGCATTGACCCGGATGCTGTGACAACCTAAAAATTTGGCGGCATCGGCCCAGGCATAGTGGCCCTCGACGGCGGCGGTGCGTTTGGCGTCGTCGGGATTTCCAAGGTCCCCAACGTTGTCGCACATGATGAGGACATTGGTCACGCCGAGATCGGCGGCACGCTTTTTCATCTCAGCGAGGTAGGCCTGATCTTTGGGTTGAAGGCCCAGCCTGTCGTCCTTCACTCCGAAAAACTGGTTCACATACTCGACCCCCAGAATGCCGTGTTCCTTGGCCCGTTTGGCAAAATCAAGGTGATCCATCTCCCCACTTTTGAGGGCCTTGTGGAAGGACCATTCAGCGAGGGAAATGCGGAACCTTGGTTCGGCGGCCCGGAGGAAGTCAGAAGGGCGCGCCAACGCTGCCCCCGCAAGGGTGGCGGCGCCAGCTTTGATGAAATGACGGCGGGAGGAGGAAATGGCCATGAATGGAAGTGGGATTGGGGATTTCTCAGACTCGAAGGTGTGAATTTACCGGAATCGGGCTGCTTTGGCAATCGTGGTCTCGCCAATCCGAAGCAACCGAAAGTGGCAACTTTATCCGGCCAAAGCTCCTCGGCGAAAATGATCGGGGCGGGTCAGACGGAAGGACTGCCCCGGACAAGCGCCCGGGATCAACCAATGAGCTGTTTGATTGGCTCGGCGCCTTCGACACCCACCAACTTCTGATCCAGACCACTGTAAAAGAAGCTGAGATGGTTCGGATCCAAGCCCATGAGACTGAGCACAGTGGCGTGCAGGTTTTTCACATGGAAGCGGTCCTCCACCGCGGCACTGCCGAGTTCGTCGGTCTGCCCGACGCTGACGCCCCCTTTAATCCCGCCTCCGGCCATCCACATGGTGAATCCGTAGGCATTGTGATCCCGGCCCGTTCCCTTGGCATACTCGGCGGTCGGCTGACGTCCGAATTCTCCGCCCCAGATGACCAGTGTTTCGTCAAGCAAACCCCTGCGCTTGAGATCCTTGAGAAGCCCCGCAATCGGCTTGTCGGTGTTCCCGGCGTGAAATTCATGGTTCTTCTGGAGGTCTCCATGGGCATCCCAGTTGTCGTCATTGTGGGCACCTCCAGAGTATAGCTGGATGAATCGGACCCCCCGTTCCACCAAGCGGCGCGCAAGGAGGCATTTCCGACCGAAATCGTCGGTTCTCCCTTCCCCGATGCCGTAAAGGCCGCGGGTATCAGCGCTTTCACGATCCAGGTCAATCGCCTCCGGGGCGGTCGCCTGCATTTTGTAAGCCAGCTCATAGCTGGAAATCCTCGCTGCTAGGTTGGTATTGTCATACCGCGACTCCTGATGCCCGGCATTGAGGTGGTTCAGCGAATCGATGAGGAGACGCTGCTCCTTGTCCGGCATGTTGTTCACATTTTTCAAATTCAGGATCGGATCACCCTGGGACCGGAAGACAGTGCCCTGGAAGCTGGCGGGCATGAAGCCGGAAGTCCAGTTTTTGGCCCCGGAAATGGGTCCGCCGGTTTTGTCGAGCATGACAACATAACCGGGCAGGTTTTCGTTGACGCTACCGAGCCCGTAATTCACCCAGGAGCCAAGGCTGGGCTTGCCGCTGACCACCGAACCGCAGTTCATCATCAGCATGGCCGAACCATGGATCGGCGAGTCGGCGGTCATGCTGTGGATGAAACCAATGTCATCGACGCATGTTCCAAGATGGGGGAACAGATCGGAGACCCACTTCCCGGATTGTCCATACTGTTTGAATTTCCATTTGGGCTCCACGATGCGGCCTTCGTTTTTCTTCCCGCCGCGACCGAAAGTGCTGACGTGGATCGTTTTGCCATCCATGCCGTACATGGTGGGCTTGTAGTCGAAGGTGTCGATGTGGCTGGGGCCCCCGTACATGAACAGGAAAATCACGTTCTTCGCCCGGGCCGGCAGCATGGGTTCCTTGGGAGCCAGAGGATTGAGCAATGGCGCACCCTGTGCGGCTTGGAGCCGAGAGAGCAGGCCGTCACCAGCCATCAGACCGGTCAAAGCGAGGGCCGGAAAGCCCCCGGCGACGGTGTGCAGGAACTCGCGGCGGCGCAGCCGCCCGCAGAAGTGGGATTCAGGTTTCATGGCAGAATGGGTGGAAAGACCCGCAGGGATCAGTCGAGGTAAATGAATTCGTTGAGATTGAGGGCCAGAAGAGCAAAACGTTCCAGTGCGGCATGATCATCCAGTCCGGCTTCGGCGCGCAGTCGCTTCAGAAAACTCAGGCAATGATCCATTTCTTCGGGCAGGGGAGTTCGCTGGGTGACCAGCCCGAGGGCATAGACCACCCGGGAACGGTCATCCGGTCCCCCCTCACGAAGCAATCGTTCGGCAAAGACACGGGCCTGGTCATTCACGAACGCGGAATTGAGCATCGCCAAAGCCTGCGTCGGAACGGTGGAATTGAAACGCGCGGCACAGGGCGAGTCCGTGTCTGCCTGGTCATGATCGGCGAGAAAAGGATCCCGCAGACTGCGTTTGATGTGAATGTAGACGCTGCGGCGCACGGCGTCCTCCGCGGAGGACTGCCCCCAGGCCGCCCCGGGGCGGGAGGAGGTGGCCAGCACTTCGGGAGGCAGTGGAGGGAAAACGGATTCCCCACCGCTTTTGAGATTCAACACCCCGGTCACCGCCAGTAAGGAGTCGCGCAGTTCCTCAGCGGTGAGGCGGCGCATGTTCTGCCTCCACAGCAATCGGTTCTCGGGATCGATTTTGAGGCCTTCGGCCTCCGGCAAACTGCTCTGACAATAGGTCCGGCTCGTCATGATGAGCCGCTGCATGTTCTTCAAGCTCCACCCTTGGCGGACCAGCTCGCCCGCGAGCCAGCTGAGCAGCTCCGGATGGGTTGGACGTTCCCCGAGTTTCCCGAAATCATTCGGTGTCGCCACGATGCCACGCCCAAACTGATGCTGCCAGAGACGGTTCATGATGACCTTCCCAGTGAGGGGATTGGCCGGACTGGCGATCCATTCGGCAAGGAGCCGACGTCGGCCCGACGTTTGGGCATTCCCGTAATTGTCGGGAACCCTGGCCACAACGGAAGCTGAATCCGCACAGAGCACCGCCGGGAAGGCCGGCTCCACCGCATCCCCCAGAGCATGCGCGCTGCCGCGGAGATGGATGTTGAGCGGCGCCGGTTGGCGTCCGTTTTCCTTGACCGCATTGATCGCCACCCCGGGCTTTTCTGACCGGACCGCTTCCAACTGCTTCCCCAGTTCAGTCCAAGCATTCAGTTCATCCCTCCCAAACTCTTTCATCACCGCTTCCTGGAGACGACGGTTCTTTCCTTTGACCAATTCCTGGAGCGACCTGACCTCGGGCTGACCGGTGCGCAAAGCGGCATCGACATATTGGCCGCCCCCGCTCTGATGGCAATGGATGGCGAGGATATTGCGCCCTGTCTGGAGAGCCCGCACCGCTTCCTCCCCCAGCACGACCAGCTCGTAGTCTTTGAGGAACCCTT
>JADZAX010000260.1 GCA_020852405.1 Verrucomicrobiales bacterium | reverse complement strand
TTGAGCATCGATCGCCCCCCATTTCTTTTCCCGTTTCACGGCCGCCATTCCCTCTGAAAAATCGCCCACCTCATCCCACTCTGGCTTGATCACCGCCTGGCCCGATCGGTCGATGAAACCCCAGTGCCTTCCTTCTTGAAAGGCCGCCAACCCGTCGGCAAAATCCCGGTAGCGTCCTTCGCGAGGGGGAATGCCCCATTCCCCCATCTGGTCGATGAACCCCGTGCCCTGTTCGGTCTCCACCCGCTTCAATCCCTCTGAAACAGGCGTCTTGGCATTCATCATCGCCATCAGCCGATCGGCTCGATCTCCAGTGACCGCCTTGCCATCCATCCCGATCAGTCCACCCTCGACCGGCAGGACTCCCAGATCCCAGCGACGATCCTTCCACTGCGTTTTCAGCACCGGTTCCGTGAGGAGCTTGCCGGTCGAGTCGATCAGCGCCCAGCTCTCACCCCGGCGGACCAGCCCGAGTCCGTGCTGGTCAAAGTTGATCGCGCCATCCCACTCGGGCTCGACGATCACCTTGCCGCCGTGGTCGATGATGCCCCGCTTCCCGGCCCGCGTCACCACGGCGAATCCCTCGGGAGAAAATCGCCAGGCGTCTTCCCAGTCGCAGGGAATCACCAGCGTCCCACCGGCATCAAGGTAGCCCCACTTGCCGGCCTTCTTCACCGGGGTGAAGCCGTTGATCTGATCCTGCACATCCTCCCATTCCGACTTGGCCGCCAGCTCGCCCCGCCGATTCACCAAGCCCCAAGCCTTCCCCACCTGGACCCGGGCACAACCCTGATCGGAAAACTTCTCCACCAGGTCAAACTGCGGCGGCAGCACGAACTGTCCGCTCTCGTTGATGAGGCCCCATTGCTTGCCGCCCCGGACGGCGGCCAGGCCCCACTCGGAGAACGGCTGGGCCTCGTCATACTCAGCCGGGATGACCCACGACCACCCGTGATTCTGCCAGTCCCCGGATTTCGGCCAACTCAGGAAGACGTGATGCCGCCGGTCCCTATCTTTGGTGTCGAGCAGGTCCGGGCTGTCGATCAACTTGGGGGCTCCGGCATCCCCCACCCATACGGCCCTACCAACGGCAAAGGGGAACTTTTCGGCGAGGAAGGCGCCGAGCTGCTTCCGCCCATCCTGAGCCAGAACCGCCACATCCACCACCTCCGCCGCAGTGCGCTGGGCTAGTTGACGGGATTCGCTCCAGGTCCAGCCCTCCTCGCTCAGGCCGATGTAGCCATTTCCATACGGCTCGAAGGCCTGCACTTTCTTGAGTTCTTCCTCGGTAGTCTCCCCGCTGGCGATGAGACGGGTGAAGAAGTCATTGTGAATGATCTGATCCCGGATCGTCCGATCGACGTTGAAGGTGTCGCCGGGCTTTCGGGTGGCGAGAAAGATGGCCAGGCCACCGATGACCAGTAGAACCAGCATCCCGAGGACGCGCATCGTCCGGTTCATCCGGCCAAACGCCGCCAGCAAGCCGTTGGGAAGCGGATCGTTCTGCTGTGACGGCAGAGCCTGAGGCCGCTCAGGAGCCGGTTCCGGCGGGGCTTTGGGCACGGGCACTTCGCCAGCACAGGTCGGGCACTCAAAAGAGTCCAACGCTTTCAACGCATCCGCCGATTCGGCGTCGATCTCAATGGGCTGGCGGCAATGCGGGCAGGTCGTTTTCATGGGAAAAAAAAGTGAGTGGTTCATTGAACGGTGATCCGCCCATCCCAGGCCAACAACACGCGTCGGGGCCGGTCCAAGGTGGTGACGCGGCTGACCTCCGGAGCATGCAGGGCCTTCGGCTCGCCTCCATCGAGGATCCACAGGGTGGAGCCGTCCAAGTCCGCCGAGACATCGGCCAGCCAACCCAGCATTGGCGCCCGCGAGGCCGCCTCGGCGGAATCCAGCTTGAGGACCGAGGCGCCCGACCGTTTGGCCAGTTCCAGAGCGTGTTCCCAGGCACAGGTCTCATCACTCAGACCGATAAACCCGCCCCCATAGGGTTGGATGTCCCACAGTCCCAACAACTCTTTCTTGGTGGTGGCCCCCGATGCGATCAGGTCGGTGAAATACTGGTTCCGAATGATCTCCCGAACGCGCTGCTCGCGGGTCTGGTGGACGTCTCCGCCCGGAGCCATCGCCAGATAGATTCCGATGCCGCCCATCAGCACCAGCACCGCGACGCCCAACACGAGCAGGTTTCGATTGAGCCCACGACCGACCGTTTCGACCGATGGGATGGGGGCAGACGCTTCGGTGGAAGTAGGCGCCAACGGCGATGTTTGTTCCTGGAATTTCGGGCCCGGACCCTTGCTCGATGAGAGAAGCGGTGCCTTCCCTCCCATTTTTGCCGCTGGCGGAGGTTTCGGCATCGGCACGGCCACCACCTCCGGCAGGGTCATCTTTCCACCGCAGGATGGACAGGGAAAGTGGGGCTGCGCCCGCAGCGGAGCCACATTCTCCGGGGCAATCTCAAGGATCTGGGTGCAGTGAGGGCAGGCGAGTTTCATGATGACTATTAGGACTTGGGGGATTTGGCGGCGCCACCGCCCAGTTCAAGAACGATTCGGAAGCCTCGGTCATTCGTCCGGGAAAACGCTTGGTTTCGCCCTCGACGCGACGAGGGCAGACCAGCGCGGTCATAAGATGTCCAACCACCGCCACGGTGAAGCCGATTGTTTTCCTGTCCTGCGTTGGGCCAGTCTCCCATCCATTCCCGGACGTTGCCGGCGAGGTCGTAGAGGCCCAGTGAATTTGGCGTGA
>JADZAX010000259.1 GCA_020852405.1 Verrucomicrobiales bacterium | reverse complement strand
CGCGCGATCGCATCGCGCATTTCAGTGAGAATTTCCGGGACATTGGGATCATTTTCAGTGATTCCACTGGCAAGATACTCCACTCCCATCAGCATCAGGGCGAGAGGATTTTTGACTTCATGGGCGACTCCGGCGGCGAGGCGTCCCACTGACTCCATTTTCTCGGCTTGTATCAGCTGCAGTTGGGTTTCCTGAAGCTGCTGATTGGCCAGCGTGAGGTGAGTGTTCAGTTCCTTGAGTTGTTCCCGGGCTCGTATTTGGGGAGTGATGTCTTCACTGATGCCGATGACGAAAGTTCTGTTCCTTGTGGTATCGAAAACTGGGGCCTTGGTGGTTTTCAGCCAGATATCGCCACCTCCCGGAGTGGAAATGATTTCTTCGGGAATTTCGAACGGTTTGCCGCGCCGGACTACGGCTTCATCGACCTGACGGAAATATTGGGCAGATTCCTGCGAGAACATGTGAAAGTCAGTCCGACCCAACGCCTTTTCCCTGGGGATGGTCGTGATGTCTTCCTGCTTCTTGTTCCAAAGCACCACGCGAAAATCATGGTCCGCATCTTTGACAAAGAGAGCAACCGGCAAATTATCAACGATCGATGCCAGAATCGAAGGGCTTTCAGCGAGAAGATCGTGCAGGATTTGTTCCGGTGGAGCCGAATTGGCTCTGCTGGAAAGACGCTGCGTTTTGGCTCCTTCGGGCGCCGACATGGCAGAATCATACGCTTCTGTCAGGACAAAAACACGAAAAAACGTGTCTCAGGGTAGAATCTTCACGAGGGATTCGCAGAATTCCTTCTGTTCGATGTCGGGACTGCTGAGAATGTCGGCCGTCAGAACCGTGACTCCCGGCTTGCAGTCCTGTGGCAAGACCACCTCGAAGGTTGCCTTTCCGCGTTCTCTGGCGCCGATGCGAACATCCTGGGCGTTTGCTGAGCCACTCCAGCCTGGTGGCAGATGGAGTCTGACCGAAAAGGTTCGATCGGTTTGCGAGTGGTTCCAAATTCTGGCTTCGATCCTGAGCTTGCTGCCTGCTTTGGCTTCCTGGCCATAGGGAAAAAGTGAAGCCCATTGTTCATCGATGGCGTAATTGACGTCGTCCCAAGGCCCTAGCCCGGACAGAATCTCCGCCCTTTGCAAATACCGGCCTTCCAGACTGTCGAGCTCCTTGGCAGTAAAGCGGAAAAGATGTGGGATATGCTGGTTCACGAGCCAGGAACCCTCCGGCAGCTGACGCAATTGTTGGAAACAGTATAAAAAACCCGTGTCGGGACGCATCAGATTCCGGTTCATCATGCAGTAGTCGTCAATGCCGGACGGGGCGAAAGAATCGCCGATGAAGAACACGGGTTTGTGGTCAGGACGTTCGACCAGCAGGGCTCCGTGATTCCACATTTGTCCGGGAAAAAAGCGGAAGGTGAAATGGAACCCCCGCCAGTCCATGGTGCTGCCATCCGGTTGTGTTACGACCTTTGGCACTGCTTTAGGGGTGACCCCCGGCAGGAACCACGCCCCCGGGTTCTCGATCACTTCGCCGACTTCAGGCACCGCATAAACGGGACATTTTAAGGCGGCGGCGGCTTCCGCGACAGCGGCGGTATGATCGTTGTGCACGTGGGTCACGAAGAGTCCTTCAATGCTCTTCACCAATCCATCGGACACGGCCTGCTGGAGTGATTTCAAAGCTGGTGCTCCCCCACAGTCGAGGGCAAATCCATAGCCATCGTTTGAAACCAACAGTTTGGTGGTGCCGATGTGCTGACACCAGGGAGGGAGATCGACGTGCTCGCAATAGGGCATCAGATCGATGGCGGCGCCTTTGCCGAGCACTTGCTCTCCGCAGATCCGCATTCTTTCCTCCTTGAAATACCAAGTCAAGGCATTGGTCGACAGATAATTGTGGTAGGCGGCGCGGATTCCGTTGATTAGGCGGGAGGTATCGCCCGCCACGTCCTTGCTCATGGGCCCCCGCGCCGGGATCACCAGGTCAGGTTTTGCGGCGGCGAGTTTTTCCAAACTAGCAATCCAAGGCCCAAATCTGGCTCCATATCCATGATAGCCACCGATTTTGGCCTCCCGGATTTCGTCCTGAAAACTGTAAAAGTCTGGCACTTTGCCACCAGCCATCATCAGGTCACCGCAGAAAGCATAGCGTTTGCCATCGCTTTCCACCAGATAGGTCACTGCGTCCCGGGTGTAGCCGGGGGTATCCAAGACCGTGATTTTGACCCGGCCGATTTCTTCGGTTTCCCCTTCCGCCACCGCCAGTTTCACCCGTAGAGACCGCACGGGGAGTCGAGTCACTTGTTGTTGGTAATAGTCGAAGCGCTTCTCCCACCATGTCTGCCAAAATTCTTCGGCCTTGCCGAGAGCATCGACCAGACCCGAGGGGGCCACCAACGAGGCGCCTTGTTCGACCGCGCCACGGGCTGCTTCCACTATGTCCCGGCGGTTGTGGGTCAAATAGACTTTGCAGGGGGGGGCTTGGTTGGAATCTTCGGGATGCCCATAAAAGGCCAACTTCCCTTCTTTCAAGTAGATTTGGATCCGGTTGATCGGGCCGGGAGAAAAATACCAGCCCTCGGGTAATGGGGGCGTTTCTTGCCCGAGGGCAGAGGCGCCAGTGACCAGCAGCATTCCTCCCCAAAACATCAGCATCTGGTGGAGGGGGCGCAATTTCATCCCGGGCAGTATCCTCCCGTCGGGCCGTTCACACAATCACGCCATCGCGCCGGGAAGCCTTTCGGGCTTGGCAAGATAACCATCTGGCGAAATGGTGTGGATGTTGTGAAGGCTTCATTCTCCATGCGCGAACGATCTGCCTGGCTTCTCTTGTTGGGAATTCTGGCGGCAGGCCCGTTGGCGCTTCCCTTGCGTGAAGCCCGGATGGAACGCCGCGCAAGGGTATGCCTTCTTGAGCTCCAGAAGGGCTTGCAGCGCTATGTTGTCCGGGAAGAAATGTATCCCACGCGGTCGCCGCTCAACGGAGCGGAACTTGTGGAGGTGTTGCTGAAAAATCATGATCTGGCAGAGCCTCCGATCAACCCTCTCATGGGAGCCCCCTACGGAAAGGTTGGGGAGACCGATTGGCTGGTCTACCGCACGGATCAGCAGGCAGAGACGTATTCCATTCAGTTCCGGGATCCGGACAAACCGGATGAACCTATGTTGGAACTCGACAACACAGAACATCAGAGCTTGGAATGAGATTGGGAATGTCCTAAAGTGGGCTTGATGAAGTTTGAGTCTCTGGTTTTCGCAGCTTTCGTGACTGTGGTGGCAGGGGGCGGAACGAGCGCCACTCTCGGGGCACCGTTTGGTGAAGCCGAAGTGCTCTTTGCCCGCCGGGTTTGGCCGCTGTTGCAGGAAAAATGTGCCGCCTGCCATGGAGAGGACGAGGCCAAGCGGAAGGGGGGACTGGATCTCGGGAACTGGAAGAAACTCCAACTGGGAGGGGAAAGCGGGCTTCCCGGGGTGATCCCAGGAAAAGCAGAATCCTCCCCGCTCTACCTTTCCGTGACCCGGGCCCATGAAGACTGGGAAGCCATGCCTCCCAAGGAAAATGATCGATTGGAAGCGGAACAAATCAGTTGGATCAAAGCTTGGATCGATGGTGGCGCTCCCTGGTTGGAAGAAACACAACGCAACTTGGTGCGATCTGCCTCTGGAGGCGCGGAACAGGAGGGGGAAACGGTGGTGACCAGCGGTGGACTGTCCGGTGACTGGACCAACCGCCGCTACAAATCAGAGGATTTGTGGGCCTACCGGCCGGTGGCGATCCCCATCCAAGGGACTATCGGCGATAAACACCCCATCGATGCCTTCCTCGATGCACACCCCTCAGCGGCCGGCATTCTTTCCGCTCCACCCGCCGACAAGCACACTTTGCTGCGCAGGATCACCTTCGATCTCACCGGCTTGCCTCCCACTCCGGAAGAAATGAAGGATTTTCTAAACGATCCCCGTCCAGATCCGAAGGCTTGGAACGCGGTGATTGAGCGTCTCCTTTCAAGCCCTCACTATGGGGAACATTGGGCGCGCCATTGGTTGGACGTTGTCCGCTACGCGGACACCTCCGGCTTTGCCAACGATTTCGAGCGGGGCAATGCCTGGCGCTACCGGGATTGGGTGGTGCGGGCATTTAATTCCGACATGCCCTATGACAAGTTCGTCCGCTTGCAAATCGCGGGCGACGAAATCTCCCCCGGAGATCCCGAATCCATCATTGCCACGGGATTTCTCCGGATGGGGCCTTGGGAACTGACAGGAATGGAAGTCGCAAAAATCGCCCGGCAACGCTTTCTGGATGATGTCACTAACAGTGTCGGGGAAACCTTTTTGGGACATTCCCTGCAATGCGCGCGCTGCCACGATCACAAATTCGATCCAGTGCCGACCCGCGATTATTACAGCATTCAGGCCGTTTTTGCGACCACCCAGATAGCGGACCGCCGGACGCCTTTCGCGGCCTCGGAGAATGTCAACGGGTTCGAGGAAAGGCAGTATCTCCTGATGCGTCAACAGTCCTACGAATCGGAATTGTTGCGGCTGAACGACCAATCCATCGCTGCCGGACGCTTCTGGTTGAAGGAAAACAATATCGATCCGGCGCCTTTTGACCGAGCGTTGAAAGTGGTCACTGCCGGAAAAGGTTCGGGAAACAAGGGGAGCTATGAACAGGCCCGGGCCAGAATGCTCAAAGAGGGCGTGCCGGAAACGGAGATACCTCCCAAACTTGCCGGATTCAGTCCCCAAGATTTTGGCGGGGAACGCGTGGCCCGCAAGGGATTGGAGCGTCTCCAATGGGAATTGGAACGTTATGAGCCCTTCGCGCTGGCGGTTTATGACGGTTTGACGCCCCAGATGACAGGCGTTTTTCGACCATTGCGGATTCCGGAGGATCGGATGAAATCGGGCGAATGGGAGCAAACGGCGATCCTTGCCGGAGGAGATCCCTTTGCCCCGACCGTTCCGGTCCGACCGGGTGTCTTGACTGCCGTCGAGGCCTTCAATCCTGTGGTGAAGACCGATTTTCCGCAGTCAGAGACCGGGCGGCGCCGAGCTTTGGCGGAATGGATTGCCCATCCCAAGAATCCACTCTCTTCCAGGGTCATCGCCAACCGGATCTGGGCCTGGCATTTTGGGCAGCCGCTCGCGGGCAACCCCAATAACTTCGGGTCCACGGGCAAGAAACCCACCCATCCCGAGCTTCTTGACTGGCTGGCCGGGACCATGGTCGCCGAAGGATGGTCGATGAAAACGATGCATCGGCTCATTCTGAGCAGCAAGGCCTACCAAAGGTCCGCCCCGGGTTTCGATCTTGACGATTCCGGTGAAGCTGAGGCTTTGATGGCCGCCTATCGAGCGTTCCGGCCACGCCGACTCACCGCCGAGGAACTTCGTGATGCTATGCTTCTGGCTACCGGGGAGCTGAATCCCGAGATGGGAGGGATTCCAAACCGCCCTGAAATCAATCCCGAAGCAGCCTTTCAACCCCGCCAGGTGATGGGAACTTTTGCCGCGGCATGGGTCCCCAATCCGCTGCCTGCACAGCGGCACCGCCGCTCGCTTTATGGTTTGCGGGTAAGGGGGCTTTCCGATCCATTTCTCGAGGTTTTCAATGAACCTGCCCCTGACTTTTCCTGCGAACGCCGTGAGGTCTCGACCATCACGCCGCAGGTTTTCGCATTGTTCAATG
>JADZAX010000258.1 GCA_020852405.1 Verrucomicrobiales bacterium | reverse complement strand
CCCTCTTCGCCCTCTGCCGCATGCTCATCAATGCGAACGAGTTTGTGTATATCGACTGATTCAACCCACGAGTTCTGTGAATGAAGCACACGAGTTTCCATGCCACCGCATCATGGATGCATGCCGCCTTATTGTCACGCCACTTGGCACTATCCTGATGAAATCATCTCCCCCCTGAACACCCTGATGAAACCACTTCTCAACCTCCTATTGCTGACTCTCCTACCGGTCTCTTTCTCTCACGCCGATGACGCAGCGTCGCTTCAGGACAAGGGAACGCTGATCTTTCACGATTCCTTTGACCGGGAGGAGGAGGGGAACCTCGCCAAAGCCATCGGCAATGGCTGGGAAAGCGCCACGGCAGCTCGCGTGCCGCACATCAAAATGGCCGACCTCGATGCAGGGATTTTGAAGGTCGCCAGTGCTTCCATCGAAGCCAAACACTCCGCCCACATACATCATGAGGCGGGCTTCACCGATGGCGGTGTCGTCGTTCGCTTCAAGTTTCCAGGACTCAATGCCGGGGAATCTCTTCAGCTGGGTTTTGTGGATCGGGAGCCCCCGGGCATCCACGCGGGCCACCTTTGCTACGGCATCCTTGCTCAGTCGAGCGTCACCCTCATCGATCACAAAACCGGCGTCATGAATTTGGAGATCCGCAATCGCCGCCAGGGCTTTCTAGATCGGAAAGAGAAAGTTCCCGCTGATCTCGAGGCCCTGCTGAAGACCAAACAAATCAACGGCCCCTGGAAGGCCGACAACGAGTGGCATGATCTCGCTCTCGTCACCGAAGGGGATGAAATGCGCCTCAGCATCGATGGCAAACTCATCGCCCATCATCGTTCCGAAGGCTTCGCCCATCCCATGAAACGATGGTTCAGCTTTCTGATCCCCAACACCGTGTGGATTGATGAGGTGAAAATCTGGAAAGTGAAATGATTTCCCAAGCCATGAAACCCAGCCTCACACTGATCTCCGCCCTGCTGCTCGCAAGCTCGGTTCTCATGTCTGCCGCGCCCGTTTCACCGCAGGCAGGAGAGCCTGATCCACGCCCGAACGTCATCATCATCATGACGGACGACCAAGGCGCCGGTGACGCCGGTTGCTATGGTGCAAAGGATCTCTTAACCCCACACATCGATGGACTCGCGTCCCGCGGGGTTCGGTTTACCCAGGTCTAGTCGGGCGCACCGGTCTGTTCGCCATCGCGCGCATCGTTGCTCATGGGACGCTATCCGCTGCGGACCGGGCTCATCGGCAATGCGTCCTCGCAAGAGGGGGCCAAAGGCGCCATGTCCACGACGACTCCCACGATGGCGGAGATGTTCCAAAGGGCGGGCTACACGACCGGCCACTTTGGCAAGTGGCACCTCGGCTACACGCCGGACACGACGCCGAATGCGCGAGGTTTCGATTATTCCTTTGGGCACATGGGCGGCTGCATCGACAACTACTCGCACTTTTTCTACTGGCAGGGACCGAACCGCCACGACCTCTGGCGCAATGGGGTGGAGATTTACGAACCCGGCCGCTACTTCTGCGACCTCATGGTCGAGGAGGCCTCGCACTTCATGGAGGACAATTGCACCAAGCCCTTCTTCATCTATTTCGCGCTGAACATGCCTCACTATCCGTATCAAGGCGAAGCGAAATGGCTCGAGCGCTACAAGGACCTGCCGTACCCGCGCAATCTCTATGCCGCGTTCCTCTCGTCGTGCGACGAACGCGTCGGCACGTTGCTCGGAAAGGTCGATGCCCTCGGGCTGCGCGAAAAGACCATCGTGATCCTCCAGTCCGACAACGGTCACTCGACGGAGGAACGCGCACACTTCGGAGGTGGCAGCGCGGGTTTGTATCGCGGGGAAAAATTCAGCCTGTTCGAGGGCGGCATGCGATTGCCCGGCATGATCTCCTGGCCCGGCCACCTGCCAGAGGGCGAAGTGCGCGGGCAAATGGTCCATTCATGCGATTGGATGCCGACCGTGGCCGAACTCTCCGGCGTGAAGCTGATCAACCCCGACATTGACGGCCTCAGCATCGTCCCTGTGATCCGCTCCGCAGAGGCGCCGTCGCCCCACAAGGCGCTGCACTGGCACGTCAGCGGCGGAAAGAAGCCGCAATGGGCGGTTCGCGAAGGCAACTGGAAACTCATCGGCAATGTCCACACGACAGACGAAAAAGGCCTGACCGCCGCGGATAAAGAGTTCTTCCTGTCTGACCTCGCGACGGACATTGCAGAGGAGAAGAACCACGCGAAGGAGCATCCTGAAATCGTGGAGCACCTCCGAAAACTCCACGATGAATGGTTCGCCGCGAGTCAGCCTCCGCTCTCGGTCGACACACCTGTTCAAGACAAGAAAGGCAACGAACAATAGCTCGCTGGAAAATCCCAACGCCTGCTCATGACACTTGTTCTCGACAACCCCTCGGCTCGCGCATGAGCCTTGTCACCCGTAACGCCATTCTCGCAGTGTTGCTGGCTCCGCACGCCGGGCTCCACGCCGCTCCACCGTGTTCAATCACCGATCGCGCAATCATCTTCCAACACACCAGCACGGATCCCAAGGACCCGGCGAATACGTCGGGCTTCAATCAAGGGCCCAGCATTGCGCCACTGCCGGATGGGCGATTGATGGCGGCGTGGTTTTCGAGTGCATCGGAAGGGGCGGAATCGCAGCGCATCCTGCAGGCGTTTTCGTCGGACCAGGGGCGCACCTGGGACGAGGCGACGGAGTTGCAGGACTTCGCGGGCAAGGCGGATTTTGACCCGGCACTGTTCGTGGCGGGAAAGGAAACCTTTCTATTCTTCTCGGCCTTCAATCCACAGATCGACATCTACTTCCGCCGCAGCAGCGACTCCGCAAAAACGTGGACCGAGCCAGTGAAGCTCGGGCAACTGAATCACACGACACGCTCGAATGGCATCCAATTGTCCACTGGGGAACTGCTCGTGCCGCTGCACCTGCGAGGCACAAAGGCCGGCGGCGTGTTGAGATCGCGCGATGGCGGCAAGACCTGGATGCGCTTCGGCGCGGTGGCGAATCCCGAAGGGCAGGGCGGCGAGCCGACGATCGCGGAGACGAAATCCGGCGCGATCCACATGATGCTGCGCACGAAGGACGGTCAGCTCTGGCGATCCATCAGCCGCGACAGAGGCGAAACCTGGAGCGCAACTGAAAAGACCGGACTCACCTCCACCTCAAGCGCCAGTCATCTGTTCTGCACCCGCGATGGCACGCTGGTTCTCACCTACAACCCCGGACCCGCCCCCCTGCGCTTCCCGCTGCATTTGCGCGTCTCGCACGATGAAGGCAAGACCTGGAGCGAGCCCGTGCTGCTCGCGGATCGTCCCACGAAAGTCGGCGGATGGTCTGTCTGCTATCCCAGCCTCACTGAAACGACCGATGGGACGCTCGTCGCCATCTGGGCGCAGATCAAGAGCTCGACTGGCGTGCTCTATGGCGACATCCACTCGGCGCGTATCGTTTTGGAAAAATAAGCCCTCCAAGAAACAGCCCTTCAATGTCCACAAACTCGCACCGAGACACCGCACTGCAAATCTCACATCAACCATGAAACACACCCTCCCCTTTCCCCTCCTTCCCGTCCTGAGAATGGCGATGGCAGCCTGCGCCGCAGCATTCGTAAGCACCTCCGCCGTGGCCGATGATCCGGTGCTGTGGGATTTGTCGCGCAACGAGATTCCCCCCGCCCTGCAGTCGGGAGATATTGAGAAGGGGGAAGGCGTGGTCAAGTTGAAGGACGGCGCTGCCATTGGCGTGCCTGCGGAGGTATTTCCCGATCAGGCGAATTTCACCGTCCAGGTCACCCTTTCACTCGATGCGCTGGTGCAGGATGCGGTCTTCACCGCGATGCGAAAACAGAGCGAGCAGGACGACGGCTTTTCCTTCAACT
>JADZAX010000257.1 GCA_020852405.1 Verrucomicrobiales bacterium | reverse complement strand
GGATGATTTTCTTTCGCAGCCGGTCGAAACTGCGATTTCTCGTTGCATCCGCCCCAATTCAGGATACTCAGGTGTCATGCGATTTCATTCTGTCGTTCAAGGTTTGGCCGCTGCCGCATTGTGTTCCTCCGTGGTGCTTTTGGGTGCCTGTGATGGACACCAATGGTCCGAAACAAGCCGCTTGTTCAAACCGCATGGGGGGGAGCACGCTTCCCATGAAGAGAGCCTTCATTCCAGCGCTGGTCATGAATCCAAAGATTCTCACGGAGAGCACCATCAGGATGGGGAGAAGGCAACTGAGGTGAAAGGGGAGGCTCGGACCCTCGGTCTGGATTCCAAGTAGTTCTCTGAACGCTGGGACCCGGGACTTGTGCCCTCTGTCTCTTGCCACAGCTGATGTCCCTGGTTCAGAAAATACTCCGGCACCCTAAATTCTACTGGCTCGTCTCATTGGTGGGCTTGGTAGGCATTATCGTATTGGTGGTCCTTTGGAAGTTGGGGATCGATCTTGAAACCCTCAAGGCTTCCTGGAAGAGCAGTCGCGCATACCTGCAGGAGCATGAATGGGCCTTGTTTCTCGCCTTGGCTTTTCTTCCGGGCTTTGCGGTTCCTGTTTCTCCGCTCCTGCTTCTTGCTGGCGCCGTTTGGGGGGCCACTCTCAAGGCCTGTGTTTTGACCGTCATTGCCTTGGCGGTGAACATGAGTTGGACTTATTGGGTTGCCGCCTATCCCGCTCGAAATTTCATTGAACGGCTTTTATTGAGCACTTCCGTCAAAATTCCGGACCTGCCAAAAAACGATCACGTCAGGTTGGTATTGATCTTCCGACTGACCCCGGGCATTCCTTTTTTTATTCACAACTACGTGCTTGGATTCGTGCGGACACCTTTTGGGATTTATCTTCCAATGTCGGTGCTTCTTGGTGGGGCCGTTTCAATTGGAATTCTCCTGACCGGCGGGGCCATTTTGGAAGGTCAGGCCGGCATGGCCATTACCGGGATTTCCCTGATCATCGTGGGAATTCTGGTCACCCGCTGGTTGCGCGGACGTTTGGAAAGACGGAAAAAGGCTGAACTGGAAAAATCATCCGACACAGGAGATGCGACTGGGGAATTGCCCGTTAAAGAGGTGTTGGAGATCCCCTCGACCGAGGAAACTCCCTAGTCGCCCCATAATTCTTTCCACCGAGTGAGCGCTGTGCTCAACTCGACTGACTTGCGGCGGGAGTCCACTCTCCAGACCTTGGGGATCTCTTTGGGCAGAAGTGGAACCAATCTGTCAAAACCTATGGCGCCGTGAAAAGGGATCATACCTGTTGTTTGGGGCCATTTGCAGTCATTCAGATGACACCACACCACATCTCATGCCACAGAGCGCAGCAAAGTCTCATGGTTTAAGAATGCCAAATTGGACTTTACCTGACAGCGTGCGAAATCGTGCCAATATCCAACCAAGGAACGCGGGAATTCCTGCAGCAGCGTGCTGATTTCCCGCTCCGAAGGATAGCTCTCGTATGTGGCTCCGGTTCGCAAAGCCAGCCCGACACCCGTCTCTTTCACCCAAGGAGTCAGATGGGTTAAGGCTTCCCTCACCAGATCGAGAGTTTTGGCACCCAAGGCTTCGCGGCGCGTCACGCCTTTTTGTTTGAGCTCGCAATACTCTCGCCCATACTGCCCTCCCTCCTCGATGAGCTTTGCGAGCCGGGGGGTAATGGGCTCCATGGTAGAATTGCCCAGGTCCAAGATCACCCGCTCAGACCGGAGCTTTTGTCCCAAGAACAGCGCCTCGATCACGTGCTTAATCGCCTCTTCGCGGCCTTTTTTGCTGCCGTCAGTCAACGTGGGGGGGGGAAGTTCTTGCAGCTCGGCCACATCCAAGCTGGGAATGCGAATGAATCCTGCGTCGATAAAATATTGGAATCCCTCCCAAAGTCCTTTGGGCGCGGCGTGTGCCAATTCCAATCCGGAAAACCCGACGACTAGGCATTCATTGAACATGGGTTGGATTTCGCTATGGCGATGGCCATACCAACTGGTGGACAAGGCGTGCATATTGATCAGGACTTGTCGCCGGCAATGACCAGGGTGATCTCACCGCGCGCTGTTTTGCCATCAAAAGCAGCGAATAGCTTTTGTGCTGTTCCCCGGTGCCAGGTTTCGTGGCGTTTGGTCAATTCCCTGGCAACGCAAACCGCTCTTTCTGGTGCCCGTGATGCCAGGATTCCAAGTGTCTTGGCGATTCTGTGCGGCGATTCGAAAAAAATCGAGGTTTCCACTCGCTCCAAAGCCCGCTCCAGCTGCTTTTCCTTTTTGCCCGTTTTGTGGGAAAGAAACCCTCCAAAGTAAAAGGCGTCGGTTGGCAATCCGGAACCGGCAACGGCCGTCAGGACCGCAGAAGGTCCCGGCAATACTTCGACTGGAACGCCCTCTTCGATGCATCGTCGCACAAGACGGAATCCGGGATCGGAGATGGTTGGCATTCCAGCATCAGATAGCACCGCGATGATTTCGCCCTGCCTGGCTCTTGCCAGAATTTCCGTGATGCGGTGGTCTTCATTGTGTTCATGAAGACTCAATAGGGGCTTGTGGGGAATTTCATGACGTTCAAGCAACTTCCGTGTATGCCGGGTGTCCTCACAGGCGATGGCATGACAATCTCTCAAGAGTGCCAGAGCACGGAGAGTGACATCACCCAAATTGCCAATCGGCCCCGCCACCAAACGAATGCCTCCGGTTGCAGCAGTTGGGGAGCTTCCGCAGTCGAATTCAGTGGTCTCTGCCATGGATACAAAAAAGCCGACGCGGCATTACGGTGAATGCTGCGCCGGCTTGTAAATTAAAGGGGACAATCAGAGTCCTTCAGCAAGCTGCCCGACCAATTGGCGTGCTGCGTCTTCGGCCGCCACAGGCAGAGCATTGCGCTCGGAGAGCTGGAAGTTTGGGTCCACGAATTGGATGGTCTGACCGACCACCCGGCCTGGCATCACACGCAGGTTGGATGTCTTGTCGATGTTGGCATCATTCAAGTCACGGGCTTCAGAGTAATCAAGCTTGGTGCCGCTGGCGGTGTCATACAGTCCCCAAGCGACCACAATAAAAAGACTCATTTCGGTAGTTTTGAGGGTGTCCGTTTGGGACCCGCGCAATTGTCTTCTCTCCACATCCATAATGGTCCCTTTGAGTTCCGCATCCGCGTTCTCTTTTGAACTGACGATTTGGTAAGAACCGTCCTGGAGGATTTCCTTGATCACCGAATTGGTCACCAGTACCGCCGCCCTAGGTTCCAACGTGTCATTTTTGAAGGTGGGAACGTAGATTTTGTGAATGTGACTGTAGACACTCGGCTTGGTTTCACCAATTTTGTAGCCTGCACAACCAGAAATCCCCAACAGGACGGCAGTGAGGGTGATCAAAGAGAAAAAATTTCGGCTCATGTTGTGGTTGGCAAGATCTAGGCGGAAGTGACACGAACGAGAGGAGTTCGAAGTTCTCGCTAATAGCCGATACCGACTCCCAAATCAAGTGAACCTGTGGGAAAACAGGCAATTTGTCGAGTCAAAACCGCATTTCCGGTGAATTTTAGGAGATACGAGAGATTCCAGCGCCGACGCAGCGGGGGTGAACTCGGCCTCCACGTCCTTATCGGGTCACCACGGGAGGTTCTGTGGGGATCGGGACGACATCGTCCTCCGAGGTCCTCATGGCGGGTTTTTGTTGTTTGATGTCAGGGGGGGGAGGCCCGTGGAAATCCGCCCGCTCTTTGACCGAGGGCATCCTGGGTTGGCGGCCTGGCACCAAGGAGGTGGGGGCAGCGCCCGATGAGGCAATCGGTTTGCGCTTCCCATCAACTGTGATACTGGGGTCGGCTTGGATAATCTTGGCCAGTCGCTCCTTCGCATCCTCAAACCGGGCCGATCCGGGCTTCTGGGTGATTTCGTAATAATACACGGCCGCTGCAGCCAGCTCCCCCTTGCGCTCATAAAAGCGCCCGACATTGAATTTGTTTTCCGTGTCGGTGTCATCGAGACGCCCCAGCCGACCTTTCACATCCGCAAGTCGGGGGTCTTTGGGGAATTGAATCATGAAATCATTGATCGACTCTTCATACTGCCTGAGATTGGCAGGATTTCTGGAATTGGATGCGATTTCAGAATTGATTTCCACGATTTGGAATTGGGCATCCGCAGCGAATTGGGAGCGACCATACTCATCAACCACCGATTGGAAGGTATCGATGGCCTCGACTTCTTTGCCTTCGCGCCGGAAAATAACGCCGACATTGAACAGGCTGGCGGCAGCGATGGCCTCCGTGCGGGGAGCATTGTTGCGCACTGAGAGAAACATTTCTCTCAGTTTGGTGGGTTGAATCTCTGCTCCGAGTCCGAGAAAGCCTTTTCGATCGCTCTCAAGGTATGCTTTTGAGATCTCGAACTGGCGTTGCACCGCCTCCGAAAAATGGGCACTGCCTTTGTAGGAAGTGATGAAGGTTTGGTATTCGTCAAAAGCCTTTTTGCCGTTTCCTTCAGTTTCCCGGATTTGCGCAACTTTGAACTGCGCTT
>JADZAX010000256.1 GCA_020852405.1 Verrucomicrobiales bacterium | reverse complement strand
GGGTGCATGACAGATTTAGGGGGATGATGGGTTTTGCTCCTTTTTTTGATGCAAACTGTCTAGCGGCTAGACAGTTTTGCCGCATGAGCGACTCCTTTCTCGCCAAACGTGCCGCGCTCCTCCAGCAAATGGCCGCCCTCGATTCCATGGAACTGGGTAGCCTCAAGGCCGAGTATCGTCACACACCCTCAGGCTCCAAGTCCGGGCCTTACTTTAAACACCAGGTCTGGAAAGACGGCGCCAACCAGAGTCAACGCGTCCCAGCAGAGGATGCCCCCGCACTCGAAACCGCCATCGACAACCGTCTCCAGTTTGAGTCCCTCGCCCAGGCCTTCATCGACATCACCGTCGAGCACACCAGGCAAACTCGCTTCCCCGATTCCTTAAAAAAAAAGCTCTCCCATGCTTCCTCGCCCAACAAGCCGAGATCTCCGACTTGATGGCGAGATTCTCCGCGCAGACACCTTCGGGCGAGGTGGTACAGCAGCTCGAGACCTTGGTCCGCACCGCGATCTTCAAACCAGCCTCCCACCTCGTCGGCTTCCTCCTCCAGCAAGCGGCCGAACGCATCGATCGATCCTATCACCCCAAACCGGGAGAACATTTCAAGGGTCGACAGTTGCTCGATGTCCAATGCCTCTTTGGCTCCTTCGCCATTGAGCGCGACTACTACTACAATCCGCGTCTCAAAAGGGGGCACTTCCCCGCTGACGCCGCCCTGGGGCTGGAAATTGCGTATACCCCCGCGCTGGCGCGGTTGATGTGCTTGGAAGGCGCCGACGAGTCCGGTTTCGACAAGGCCGAACGCCATCTCGCCGAAACCGGCGGTATCCACGTTTCGGCACGCCAAATCCAGCGTGTGGTGCAACGCGTCGGATCTTCAGCCCAGGCGTGGCAGGAGCGGGAGGGGCCGATCGGCTCCACCGTCGCTCCGGTGCTCTACGTCAGCGGGGATGGCACCGGTATTCCCATGCGCAAGGAAGTCCTGGCAGGTCGCCGCGGAAAGCAGCCCGACGGCTCCGCCAAGACGGCCCAAGTCTACCTGGGCTGCGTGTTTACTCAGCACGGATGCGATCCTGAGGGGCACCCAATCCGGGATCACGAATCCACCACCTATGTTTCCAGCCTCGAGTCGATCGACCAGTTCGGACCGATCTTGCGGCGGGAGGCGCTCCGTCGGGGGATGGGCGTGGCTGAGCAAGTGGTGCTGCTCATCGACGGAGCCGCCGGTTTGGAGCGCATGGGGCGCGATTGCTTCAAGGACGCCATCCAAATCGTCGACTTCTTCCACGCCATGGAACATGCGGGCACGGTCCTGGACGCGCTGATCGGCAAGGATCATCCCGATTACAAGGCCCGGCTTCGTCGCTGGGCCAAGCGTCTGCTGCGCGACGGAGTCCGTGGCCTGATCGACCAGAGCCGAAGGGAGTCACGCGGCCGGCCAAGCGAGGTCGCGGTCGACTCGGCATTGGGCTACTTCGTGAACAACGTCGAGCGCATGCTTTACGGCACCTTCCGCAGGAAGGGGTACTTCATCGGTTCGGGTGTCGTCGAAGCCGGCTGCAAAACGGTCATCGGGGCGCGATGCAAACAGTCAGGCATGCGGTGGTCAGAACCTGGGGCGGAAAACATCCTCGCCCTGCGGTGCGTTCATAGTAGCCGCCGCACCTCAGAGTTCTGGAAACACAGGCTCAATCTCCACTCCGCCCGCAACGACTCCCTGGCGCTGGCTGCTTAATGAAGATTTCTGTCCGGCACCCTCTGCAACCGCTTCCCCTATGCCGTGCTTTACAATTCCCATGGGGTCAGGTATCGACATTCAACATTTGCGCCTCGGTCCGGCGCCTTCGGAGAATTCAAACGTCCTGAATCCGGACACACCTCACCTTTCAAACTGGCCCAGGCTCCCGCGATGGGGACCCCCAGCTAGTTTCAAATGGAGACCGAATCGCCCTGAGGGTGACTTGACCGAGGGGTTGAGCCCGTCCCGCGGACGCGCGACCAGCGGCATCCCGTGGCTTCTTCCCGAGCGTCCGACCGACTCAGTTTGCAGGCGAGAGCTTCATCATCATTCGCCCGTTAGAATGGCGCGTCACACCCTCCTGGCGGAATGGACCGCGTCCCGGTTTTGTCGTCGTTCGGACGGCCGGTCCCCGGGTTCCCCGGAGCGAAGCGGTCCCACGTTGCCATGGGCTGCCCTGCCTTCACGGTGTTCCGGAGTGATCCTTCCTCTCAGGCGATCAGACCGTAGAAACCCGATGCTTTTTGCGGGACGGTAGTTTGGCGGCTTTAGGAGGGCGAACGACCTCTGGTGCGAGCCGCTGCTCTTCCAATCGGATAAGCTCTGCAAGCCGTTGGAGGTCATGGCCGCACTCTTTCGCGATGCGGTCGCGGATTCGCCAAATGGGGCCAAGGAGTTCGTGTTTCATGGCAATCTATCAGCTCATCAATTCGAACGGGGTGCAAATGACCGGTGCGGGAAATCCAGCCCCGCTGCAAACGCTACGAACCTTATCGACAATCGCCGCATTCGCGATGTGCCTGCAATTCCATGTCAGAAGGAAGTCCATCCCGTGAACGGCTGCAATCGCAATGTGCACGGCGTCCGGCGTGGCCTTCCGCGGAATCAGTCCGCTCCCGAGAATCGCTTCCGCCAGATCCTGCGCCGCACCGGACATTTCCAGGACCGCGATATCTTCGAGAGCCGCTTCGCGTGCCTTGGCAGCGGTCTGATCCCCTCGCCGACATTCTAAAAGGACCAAACCAGACACGAACAGCCCATACCGACGACGGCGTTGATCCCACCACTCCCGAGTCGCTTGCTGCTGGCCGGCGGCAACAATGTCACGGCTGGGGCGTGCGGTCAGAAAGCTCGGAATCGTCGTTTCGAGATAAACCTTGGGCTTCACGAGCAGTCGGCGTTCAGACGGGAGTCGTTGGCGTCACCTAAAGCGGGATATTGTCGCGCCATCCAGCGATCAGCAACCGACAATCCACACCCGACAACCCCCGAGGGCCTTGGCTCCCCGTCGCATCCCGCATCAATCGCCTTCCGTTCGGGCGTCAAGGCGCTACGGTTCGGGCCTGTGGAAACCAGCCTCCCCAGCTGCTTCCCTCTTTTAGCCGCCCGGCTGCTCCCGCCTGACCGCCGAAGCCTTGGCGAAGGCGGGTCAGCTGCCAGGGCACCCTGCATCCCCGCGTCCAGAAAGGCGACCTCCCCCCTCAAAACTCCCGTCGGGGGGTCTCGGGGTTGCCCATCGGGTCGCCGTTCACGGAGGCGCTTTGGAAGCCGCGAAATCGCAACGGGTTGTCGCCGGTACGCCTACAAAACCGTGTTGGGTCGGAGTAGTTGGCCAAATAGAGACCCCATTGTGGAAGAGGGCGGAGTGAACCTATATGGGTTTCTAGGCAATAATCCCAATAGGTCCATCGATAGGCTCGCCTTGTGGGGCTTTGCTTCACACCATCCGGTACTTGTTGATGTGTCGAGAAAATGGGGTGCCGATGAGCAAGGCCAGATTCCGCGGAAGTGCATTCAGATTAGCATGGAATTCAATCTTAAGCTTGGGAACGACAGGATTGACGGGACCGATCCTGCGACAGCTTTGGGGATCGGCGACGGTTTTTTGAGGCGCAGAATACAGCCAATTCTTACCAACATGCGATGCGCAGTAATGACCAGACATCTGGGCAGACAGAAGCGCTCATGAATGCCTTCATCGATAACTTGATTTCCCAAGCAAAAGCAAAGAGTGCGTCAGTCGATTGGGAGATTGGCAATATATGGCGCGCTGAGGATGAAATAAAGGCCGCAATATGCCGCCTTGGCAAGGCCCAACACCCAGTAGCCGATACCACTTCACCGGCCCATAAGGGTTTCCAAGTCTGGGGAGGTTTGATCCATATAAGGAACGCAAAGGAACATGCTAAGCAAGAAACAGATGAGATTTTCCGAAGCCGCGGCTATCTTATGCCGACCGTTGAAGCTGCAGACACAAGGCTCAGTGGAGCCATCTGTGAAATCCTGTCCTACTAATGAATCAGGCCATTCGCAACGGTGTCGCGGTCCTACTGACTTGCGGTGTGATTCTATGTCTAAGTCTC
>JADZAX010000255.1 GCA_020852405.1 Verrucomicrobiales bacterium | reverse complement strand
GTCGAAATGCACCATCATCACAAAAAGGATTCTCCCAGTGGCACTGCCCGGCGTCTCGCGGAAATCCTGGCCGAAACCCGCGACCTCAGTTACGACAAGGACGTCCGCCATGGCCGCTTCGGGGATGTCGGAGCCCGGACCCGGACCGAAATCGGCATGCACGCTCTGCGGGGCGGCGATGTCGTGGGCGACCACACCGTCATTTATGCGTGCGATGGGGAACGGATCGAACTGACGCACAAGGCAAGCAGCCGCAACACCTTCGCCAATGGTTCGCTCCGGGCGGCGCTCTGGCTTCATCAGCAGGGACACCGCTCCGGATTGTTCGACATGCAGGACGTCCTCGGCCTGAAGTAATGATGCGCTGCGGCATCGCCCTCGGCTCCAATCTGGGCAACCGCCTTTCCCACCTCAGGAAAGCCTGGCAATTGCTGGCCCCCCTTCACCACGGAGCGGGCTCACAGCTCACCTCGCCAGTTTACGAGACGGCCCCGGTCGATTGCCCAGCCGGTTCTGACGATTTCTTGAATGCGGTCGTTGAATGGGAGGTCCCCGAAGATTCCGATCCCTGCCTTCTGCTGGACCGTCTCCACGAGATCGAAAAATTCATGGGACGACCGGAAGAGCGCTCGCGAAACAGCCCGCGAACCCTGGATCTTGATCTGCTCTATTGCGGTGATCTTGTGATCACGGCTCCCGGATTGGTCCTGCCGCACCCCAGATTGACGGAACGCCGTTTCGTCTTGGAACCGTTGGCGGACATCAACCCCGGCCTGATCCTGCCCGGGCAATCCCTGCCTGTCTCGGCACTGCTCATCAAGCTCGCTGACTCCACCGCCGAACCTCCGCTGAGAATTGCTTTTGCGGGAGACTGGTGGCGTTGAGATTGACGGGCGGGAGCAGTTGACTCGTTGGGGGCGTCGGCGAACCTTCCGATCCAGCCTGCCAAACTTTTCGCGATGCGACCGCTGCCCCTTCTCTTCCTGTTCCTGATGTCCGGTTGGTGTTCGGCACGAGAAATCTTGCTGCAAGCCCCCTCTGACCTCAACAACGCGGCCCAAAATGCCCAACCGGGGGACATTTTCGTTTTGCCGGACGGTGTATTTCACGACACCCCGATTGCCTTCCATGCCGAAGGAACCGCAGAGAAGCCGGTTGTCCTCAAGTCCGCCAATCCCGGGCAAACGGTCTTCACCGGCAATTCCCATCTTTCATTCTCAGGCAGCTTTCTTCGCATTGAAGGCCTCGTGTTCCGGGACCCCGGTCCCGATTCAGAAAAAGTCATCGAATTCCGCACGGACAGTAGAACCCCGGCTACCCACTGCCAGCTGGTCGACTGCCTGATCCAGGCCGAGATCGACCTTCCAGAGAAAGCCCGAGATTCCAAATGGTGCTCCTTGTATGGCACCGGAAATGTGGTGGAGCGGTGCGGTTTCCTGGGCAAGACCAGCCCCGGCACCACCCTGGTCGTCTGGCTCGCCGGTGAAGGCACTGGTCAGCACACGATTCGCGAGTGCTACTTCGGTCCCCGGCCAAAACTTGGCAAAAACGGGGGAGAGACGATCCGCCTGGGAGACTCCGCGACAAGCGCTCAGAATGCCGACTGTCTGCTCAGTGGCAACCTCTTCGACCGCTGCAATGGCGAGGCTGAAATCATTTCGAACAAATCTTGCGGAAACCGCATCATTGGCAACACCTTCTGGGACTGCGAGGGCGCTCTGACCCTGCGCCATGGGCACCGGGCGGAAGTGCGGGGCAACCTGTTCCAAGGGCACGATCTTCCCAGGACGGGAGGTATCCGCATCATCGGGGAAGATCACCTGGTCGCCCAAAACACCCTCCTCCACCTCGGTGGCGAAGGCGCCCGGTCCGCTCTGACTTTCATGAATGGCATCCCCAACACCCCCGCGAACGGTTACCAGCAAGTGAAACGGGCCCTGGTCGAAAACAACCTCATCATCGCCTGCAAGTTCCCGCTGACCATCGGATTGGCCCATGACAAATCTTGCACGCTGCCCCCCAATGGAGTGATCCTGCGGGGGAATGTGATTCACTGTCCCGGCGTTCCCTTGATGGCCCTGCTGTCGACGCCCCAGAATTGGACTTGGGAGAACAACACCCTGACGGCTGGCAGTCTCGGAGGTGATTGGCCCGGATTGAACCTGAGCCAGAATCCGGCTCCGACGGTAAACCAGCATCCTCTCTCCCCCCAATCCACCGGCCCTCTGTGGAGGCGCCGGAACTGAGTTTTGCCTGACGGGGCTGGCATCGGGGCGCAATGATCGTGCCCCCGACCAGGGGTTTACTGACTCTCATTTCCCCGAAAATCTGCCGCAAAAAGCAGGGTTCCTGAAAATTCTTTTCAAATATGAGATTTTTTGTTTGAATTATTTCATGATTCTGTATTATCAATTTGCACGAACGAGAGTCTCAAATCTGTCATCACCCTGAAGAAAGCATCACAATGGCCAAAATAATTATTATCGACGACGAGGCGGACATCCTCAATCTGATGAGCAAACTGTGCCGTCAGCAAGGTCATGAGGTTTTCCCATTTCAGACCGGCAAGGAAGGCATTGCCGCCCTCGATCGGATCCACCCCGAAGTCATGAT
>JADZAX010000254.1 GCA_020852405.1 Verrucomicrobiales bacterium | reverse complement strand
GGCCCTGGCGCGATGGGGCCCCGGTCTCCGTTCTGGTCAGCGATGGACGGCATCAAGAGGGCTTGGTGCTCTTCGCGAACCAGGGCGCGAGTCACACCGACCGCTTCATTCCGATGGACACCACCAACCGGTTCCACACCTACCGGCTGATCATCCGTGGAAACGACATGGAAATGTGGGTGGATGGCAGGAGGCAGGTCGCCGGGCAGGGAGCGTTCTGGAAACCGGCGGAATCACCCGATCCCTTCATCCGCTTTGGATCGAGCGCCAAGATCGCCACTGGCACTGCCGTGTGGGCCTTGGTGAGGCTGGGGGTGAGGAAACCCGCCGGGCCGCTGACGGCGGATCCGGTCACGCTGAGGGTGGGGGAACCCTGGGACATACCCCGGGAGGCCGTCCGTCAGACCCGGCCCTACCTCTACGACATGGGCCACGGTCTGCTGCTCATGAGTGTGGCCCAAGGGCCGGACGCCTTTTACGAGCCCTATGGTCTCCTCAGATCGACCGATGCCGGAAAAACGTGGACCCCCATTCCCGGATTGGACCAGAAGGACACCACCCCGCTGCCGGTGCTGCGCCGTCCGGATGGGAGCATTCTCGCGATGTCGCGTTGGACCCGCACCCGGCCCGATGGCACCGTCTTTGGCATCACGACCACACTCGACCGCAACGCGAATGCCTTCACGCAAGTCGAGAACCGCATCGTTTTGCCAAAGCGCTACACGAACGAATCCGAGGGCGACCAGATCATTTGCGAACGCCATGTGTGGAACGACCCCGACGGCGGCGTAACGATGGTGTTGTGGAGCCGCAAGCGGGTGCCGCTTCCCGACGGACGCCTCAACACGGCGCGCTTTTCCCATCTGGTCCGCAGCATGGATGAAGGAAAGACGTGGCATTATGTCTCGACGATCGGTCCGGGTGGGGAGCCGGCGGTGGCGCGCCTCTCGGAGACCGAGCAAACGGCCGTGATCCGGGGAGACCGCAATTCCCGGATGAAACAGATGTTTTCCCATGATGCCGGGAAGACCTGGTCGGATCCCGTCGAGCTCGAGGTTGGCAAGGTGCTTCCCGACCTGGTGCTGATGAGCAATGGCGTCCTCGCCTGCAGTTACGGGCGCCCTGCCTCCTGTCTGATGTTCAGCCTCGACCAGGGGAAAACCTGGACATCCCATCACGTTGTTTCCGACAAGGTCGGATTCAATTACACCAGCATCCGGGAAATCAGCCCGGGACGTCTTCTCTTCGTGCATGACGCGCCAACAATGAACGCCCTGGTCATCGACGTTGAGCGGTCCCGTTGAGAGCAGCGAAAAGTTCCGCATACCCATCCCTCAAATCCCCATGAAACCCCTCGTCCTCATCTTCCTTGGCCTCGCCCTTCTTCCGGCCGCGCGGGCCCAGCAGGTCCAGCGTGACATCCCGTATCTGGCCAACGGCCACCCGCGCCACGTCCTCGATCTCTACGCCCCGGAGGGGGCCCGGAACCTGCCGGTGGTCTTTTGGATCCATGGCGGTGGATGGCAGGCCGGGGACAAGACGGACGTGAAATTGAAGCCCCAATGGTTCATGGACAAGGGCTTTGTCTTTGTCTCGACCAACTATCGGCTCCTCCCGGAAGTCGACATGGGCACCCTGACCCGCGATGTCGCCAAGGCGTTTCATTGGGTGCGCCAGCACGTCGCCGAGTCCGGCGGCGATCCCGGCCGGATCCTGGTCGGCGGCCATTCGGCGGGGGCGCAGCTCGCCGCTCTGCTCTGCACCGATGACCGGTATCTGACCGAGAATGGCGACAGTTTCAAGGCCTTGATCGGTTGCGTGCCCGTGGATGGGGACACTTACGACGTGCCCGCCATCATCGAAACCGCGGAGACGCGGCTCCGAGTGCACCATTTGCCTCCCCGGGTCAACGGGCACCGAGAGAAATTCGGGGTCACCCCGGCCAATCACCTCCTGTTTTCCTCCGTGACCCATGTGGCCAAGGACAAGGGCATCCCTCCCTTCCTGATTCTCCACGTCGCCGCGCATCCCGACACCACCGCCCAAGCCCAGCGGCTCGGGAATGTGCTGAAGGACGCGGGCATTCCGGTCACGGTCTTCGGCGCCAAAAACACCGACCACAGCGGACTCAATGACCACCTCGGCGGGGCGGACGATCCGGCCACGGAGGCGCTCACCCGTTTTGTGGCCGTGGCGCTGCCCTGAGGCATGTCCCCCCGATTCGCAAGCCACCCGTTCCCTTTAAGACCGCACCCCTCCCTGCATGAAAACGATTCCCTGGTTCCTTTCCCTGCTGGGCGTGGCTGCTCTGTCGGCCTCAGCGCAGGAAGACACCATCCTCTGGAAAGCCGGCAGCGACGGCTACCACACCTTCCGGATACCCTCGCTACTCGTCACTGCCAAGGGCTCCGTCCTTGCCATGTGTGAAGGCCGGAAAACGGGCGCGGGCGACCATGGGGACGTCGATCTGGTGCTGAAACGCAGCACTGACGGCGGGCGCACCTGGTCGGCAACGCAGATCGTCTACGAGGAGGGCGGCGACGCCCCGATCACGATCGGCAATCCCTGCCCGGTGGAGGATGTCTCGACCGGCACGATTTGGCTGCCCTTTTGCCGGGACAACAAGTCGGTCTGGATCACTTCCAGCACCGATGGCGGGGTGACGTGGGCGCGGCCCAGAGATCTCGGCACCGCGGCGGTTCGTCCGGATTGGGACTGGGTGGCCACCGGACCTGGCATCGGCATCCAGCTCAAAGGCGGTCGGCTCGTCATTCCCTGTGATCACAAGCGCGCGTTGGCCAGCGAGAAGCCGGAGTGGAATTCGCACATGATGTTCAGCGACGACCATGGCGCCACCTGGCAGATGGGCGCGCCGATCCAGGCGGGCGGCAATGAATGCCAGGTCGTCGAGCGGAGGGACGGTTCATTGCTGGTGAATGCGCGGATGCAGGGCCACTTCGAGGGCTTCCGCGGCATCGCCAGCAGCACCGACAGCGGTGAGACCTGGACAGCGCTCGGGAATGCCACCGCACTTCCTTGCCCCAAGTGCCAGGGCAGCCTGATCCGCTATGATGACGCCACGCTGCTCTTCAGCAATCCGCACCCGCCGAAACCGTTCGCCGGCAAACCCAGCAGTGCCCGGGTTGACCTGACCGTTCGCCTCAGCCACGACGACGGTGTCACCTGGCCGGTGTCACGCCTCCTCCACGCCGGACCGAGTGCCTACTCCAGCCTCGGCCGACTGCCCGATGGCACCATCATGTGCCTCTACGAAGGCGGCGAAAAGGCCTATCACGAAGGGATCCGGTTGGCGCGGTTCGGGATGGATTGGGTGCGCGGGAAGGAGTGACCAGCCCGGCCTGGTGAGGGGTTCCGTGGGGCAATCCTTTCCAGGGTGCAGGGCATTCCCTGTGCCGGAGGCGACGAGGCTATCTGCGACTGGCTTGGCCCTGTGGAACGGGAGACCTCCCACGACCACGTGATGGTGGGTGGGGAAAGTGTTGTCAACGAGGTGGCCTTCAGCTACGATGGTTTCAACCAAATGACGACGGATGTCCAGAGCCACAGCGGGGGCATGGCCTACGACGGGGCGGGCAACATGACCAGCCTGCGCCCGGGAGGGGCCGACGGCGACGACTGGGATGAAAATCGCACCCTGACCTGGGACGCCTGGAACCGCCTGGAACCGCCTGGTGGAGGTGGCGGACGAGGAGGAGACGGTCGTGGCCACCTACGCCTACGACGCCCTGACCCGGCGCATCGCGTACAAGAACACGTATGACTGTAAAAGTTGATCATTTAAATTGCCAACCATTGACAGCTCCGAGATGCAAGCAAGCCTCAACGAGGCCGAAAAAGCAGCCTGGGGAAGAAGTCGGTAAATGACATGGCGATCAAACCGAATAAAGGATATATTAATGACAAGGATTCAACGAACATTATGCTTGATTGGCGCCCCTGTAATTTTTGCGATGGGGGCTGGGGCAGGATTTTGCGAGCAACCCTTGAATTGGGAAATGATGCGCGAAGATCTCGGTCGATTCCATGTGATAATATATCGACAAGAGAGTTCAGAATTTTGCGAAGACGGACGAGTTTTGTTTCATTATATTACGCCATGCCGTAAATATGGCAATCCGATTCAGGGAGGCATCCTTGGACCTTTTTTCGAAGAATACTCCAGAAAGCCTACCGGCGGATCGGAACACGATGAACGGGAGGTATACTTTGCCGCAACCGGTAAATTTGGTCTCAGGCTGGAATGCAACCTCGTGACCGATTGGGTTTCGGTTCAGGTCTTTTCTCCAACGGATGGCGCCATGCTAATTAGCGACTCGGAATCGCCAAGAGTCTTTCTTAAAAATGCCAACAAATTGCGAGATATCCTATATCTAAATAAAATCAAATCCGTGAAATGAGACAGTTGTGGTTTATGATGAGCGCATTGTGCTTTGGTGCCTTACTGGAAGGATGCGGCAAGGGCGATGAGCAAAGGCGGGAACTGGAGTCGATTTCGAATATTAGACAAGCGCACTTTTTCGTAGTGCCTTATAGCGATCCGAGACTCATACCCGACCGTGACCTGGGAACTTTGGGCAGCACTGGAGCGATCGCGGTATGCGAATCGTTGCGCCTGGTGTCGGATCGAGAGATTATCACTATACATAACATCAAGGCGAAGACTGTTGAGGGGACTGCTTCTCGATTCCCCGGGGACTCTGGCTCTGGTCTTTTTTATCTTGCGGATATGGACCGAAAAACATATCTGTTGGACGTGACCTCTGAAAACATAATTTTCTGGGAAGTAAAGGATGGGAATGGCAATTGTTGGTTTCTCACCAATTTCTATCCCAAACTTATGTTAGAAGTTGAGGATATGGACCTCTTGCAGGCTAGCTTGCGCGAGGAAATTACGACGACATCCTATTAGAAGCAGTCTCATAAATACCACTTGTAATATTTATGAGGAGCGAGCAGACAGAGCAGACAGGTCATCTATAGGCACTATACAGCTTTCGATTCTAAAAAATCGTGAGAAAACTATGTCGGAAATAAGAAGCAGTCCTTGCGCGATTGCAAAATGGGCGAGTGGAATGGTCATTTGCGTGTTGTTGGCGACCATCATTATACCTTCGTTAAAAAAAGAACCAGAACCTGGGAATCTATATAGACAAAAAATCGAACTGGAAAATGTCTGGCGTTTAATGAGCATTTATAAAAATGAGCACGGTGCAATGCCCTCCACATTGTTGGACGCTGAATTCCCAAAGGATGTGCTGTCTAATATCAGATACCCTGTCAAGTGGAAAGTCTACGAAGGAACTCAGGTAATCGCTTGTTCTGATAAAACAAAGGTAGGAAACGACAGTTGGGTTTGGCTGGAGTTGCTCGACGACGGGCGAATCATTAAGGTAGGGGAAGTGGGATCAAAGTAGATGTGCGTGGACAATTTGTTTAGCAGCCTGTTAAAAAGTATCTCGAAGGCCCGTTCGCACTGATGATTCGGTAGATGTCTCTCAGGCTCCGGCACTTAGACTCTTTGCCAAATTTTTCTGCCGTTAATCGCTGTGGGTGCGACAGACCGATTTGAGGGTTTCGGGTAGCGAGAGCAGTTGTTTGATCGACACCTCGAGTTTGTCCGCCAACTCTTCGGATCGTTTCGTAACAAAGCCCGCCAGGTACTGGCTTTTGAGAGGTTGCCAGAGTCGTTCGATAGGGTTGAAATCGGGACTGTAAGGTGGGAGATGGAGGGGCTTGATGTGATGCCAGTCAAGCGCCTTGGAGTGATGCCAACTGGCGTTGTCGACCACCAGCCAGATCGGCTTGCCTTGGTCGGGAACTTCTTCGGCCATGGTATCGAGGAAGGCCTGAAATCGTGCTCGTGGAGGTAGCGCACCACCGTGCGATAGGAGAGATCGGCCACAAGATGGTCTTTGAGCCAGCCGCACAGTTTTTTGGCCGTCCAGTGGGTCTGATCGGCGAGAGAAGGGTCATCAACGACAGGCAGAATCTTTGTCTTGATCTCGTCATGTCCGAGAATGCGGGGACGGCCTG
>JADZAX010000253.1 GCA_020852405.1 Verrucomicrobiales bacterium | reverse complement strand
CTGGAAAACTCCCGAGGGATGGACCGAAATCCCCAGCGCGATGATGCGGGACGCCAATTTTACCTTTGGCGCAAACGGCGAGGGCGAGTGCTACGTCAGTCGCCTTACCGGTGATGGCGGCGGATTGGAAGCCAATGTGAACCGCTGGCGCAAGCAAATGGGGCTGAGTCCGGCCACTCCGGAAGAAGTAGCAGGCCTGCCGCATCGGGAGACCCTGGGCCGGGAATCGGTTTTTGTGCAGCTGGATGGTGACTACTCCTCCGTGGGGGCCGCTACCGCGAAAAAAGACCAGCGACTGCTTGGATTGATCGTCATTGTGGAAGGTGGCGGGCTGTTCGTGAAAATGATCGGCCCCAAAGCATTGGTTGAACAAAACAGCACCCAATTCGACTCCTTCTGCGAGTCGCTTGATATCCAGGTTCAGTGATCCCTTCCCCCATGAACCCAGAGATTCCCATCACTCCATCCACTCCTCCCTCCCAAGTTTCCCAGGAGATGCCTGAGAAAGTGCGGCGCGACGGACAAATGTGGCAGAGCCAACCCTTGAAATTCCTGTCCTCTTTCGGACTGGCCTCGGCTCTCTTTGTCCTCATGGCTCTGGTGACCCTTCTGGGCACCCTTGACCAAGTGGACCGCGGACTGTTTCTGGCGCAGAAGAAATACTTTGAATCCTGGGGCTTCCTTGAGGACATCCCACTGGGAGGAAACCTGAGCATTCCCCTGCCCCTGCCAGGAGGCATGCTCCTGATGTCCCTTCTATTTGTCAACCTGGCCCTCGGAGCCCTTTGGAGGGTCAAAAAACGGCCTTCCGGGATCGGCATGTTCATTGCCCACAGTGGGATTCTCTTTCTTTTGTTGAGCGGTCTGGTCACCCACCTGTTCGCCAGCGAGGGCAACATGGCCCTTTATGAAGGCGAATCCTCGAACAAGATCCAAAGTTTCTTCCATTGGCAATTGGAAGTTCTCCCTTTGGACGAGAAAAACAAGGCCACCAAAGCCGTCGTGGTGCCTTGGGAACTGCTGAATCAATCCAAACCGGACGCCCCCAAGACCATCACCACGCCGGAATTGCCATTCAAGATGGTTCTCAAGGATTTTGCCTTGAATTCGGTTCCACTTCCCGTGGGCATTCCCATGGCCGCCCAGGTGAAAACTCCCCCCGTGGACGGTTATGTTCTGCTGTCCCAGGAACCCAATGTTGATGGAGAACGCAATCTCGCGGGACTGCATGTGGACTTTATCAGCAACCAGGCCGGAACCGACGGTAAGGGGACAACCACCTCTACCATTTTGTGGGCGGGTCAAACCGCGCCCTACACGCTGACCATTGATGGAAAGAAGTACGCCATCGATTTCCTGCGGGAGAATTGGAAAGTGCCCTTCACGATCCGTCTGGATGACTTCACCAAGGAGGATCACCCCGGCGTATCCACTCCGAGGGAGTTCAGCAGCAAGGTCACCAAGCTGGAAAATGGAGAAGACCAATCCATCAACATCCGGATGAATGAACCGCTGCGGCACAGGGGTTACACCTTTTTCCAGGCCTCGTGGGGTCCGCCCGATGCCCGCCCCGGTGACCGACTCTACTCAATGTTCCAAGTGGTGAAAAATCCCGCGGACCATTGGCCCCTCTACTCCCTGATCGTTTCCAGCATTGGTTTGGGCATCCATTTCCTGACCAAACTTTTCCGCTTTCTCAACAGGAGTTCCCGTTCGGCCTGATCCCCCCGCTGCCGCCATGAAAAAGCCCTCTTCTGCCCTCCCCTGGCTCGCTCTCATCCTACTATTTGCCCTCCTGATGGGGGTCGGGATGCTCGCAGCCAAGGCCTCCCGCTACAAAAACTCCCAGGCGGATATTGCCGAGTACACCCCGTGGCCGTCAAAAACAGTGGACACGTTTTCCCGCATTCTGATTCAGGACGGCGGGCGTATCAAGCCAGTCCACACCTATGCACGGTATGCTCTGATGCAACTGCGTGGCACGAGCACGGCGGGCATCACCGACAATGCCGGGACCAAGCACCAACTCAGCGCGGTGGCTTGGTTGCTGGATGTGCTTTTCCGCCCCGAAATGGCCAGAAAAATGCCGGTGTTCACGATTGACGACACTGGGGTGCTGACCGGGATCGGACTGGAGCCCGGCGGCAACAAAAGGGACCGCTATTCGTATGACTTCATCGTCAAGGGGCGGGCTCTCCTCGCGGAAAAAAGCGCCGAATACGGACGTCAAAAGGATGAAGCGGACAGAACCAAACGCGCGGACCTCGAACTGACCAGTACCCAGGAGCAAATCCTCCTGCTGAGCCGCAAGGTCAGCCAGTTCGAATTTCTCACGAATCAGTTCACCTTTGCCCGCGGCGCTATCGATGATCCGTCGAACATGCTACCCAAGGAAATGAAGGACCTTGCCAAGAAGATCAAGGCGGAAGAACTGATCGACAAGCTTCCCGCGATGACCCGCGAGCAGCTTTTCTCCGGAATCCAAGCCCAACGGACCGCGAATGCCGACGAAAATGTGATCAGCGACAGTCTGGGGGTGCTCTTTTTCCAAGCCAATTCCGGTCGGGGCTTTGCGGTGTTCCCGCCCACGGAACCATCCAATGAAGTATGGCGCAGTGTCGGGGATGTCCTCCTGGATGCCCTAGCCACCAAAGAGCAGCGGGAAGACCTCTTCAAATCGACCGCCCAAATACGGGGATTGGTGGGTGCGGTGGACAATGCCGACGATTTCCTTGCCAAGCTCACCGGTTTTGAAGAATGGCAGAGGGAACTGACCGGGAAGCGAGCTCTCAAGGAGGGCACCCACAGCAGTCTGGAGGTCTCTTTGATGCGGACGGCCCCTTTTTATTGGAGCCTGGTTCTGTTTGTCATCTCCTTCATCGCGGTTGCCTTGTCCTGGCTTTCCCCGTCGAGCGGTTTCGGCCGCATCACTAGCCTGACCGGCTGGATCCTCGCCATTCTGGCCCTCGGCCTGAATACATACGGGATCGTTCTCCGCTGCATCATCCGCTCCCGCCCCCCCATCACAAACCTGTATGACACGATCATTGTGATCACGGCGGTGGCGGTTCTCTTCGCCCTGCTGGCGGAAAAGATGACCAAACAGCGGATCGCTCTGGCGGCAGGCGTGCTGGCCGGCGTCGCCGGAATGTTCCTTTCCCTCGCCTTTGAAGCCAAGGATGCCTCGGACACCATGGCCCCGCTGCAGGCGGTTTTGAACACCAACATGTGGCTCGCCACCCACGTCACCACCATCAATATCGGTTACGCTGGGGGCATGATCGCCGCCTTCCTCGCCATCTTTTACCTTCAAATCCGGTTCCTGGTGGCCGTCGGCTTGGCGGAAGAAGATCCCCAAATCAACCGGGTGCTGGTCCGGATGGTTTATGGCGCCGTCTGTTTCTGTCTCTTTTTCTCTTTCATCGGAACGATCCTGGGGGGAATCTGGGCCAACTACAGCTGGGGGCGGTTCTGGGGATGGGATCCCAAAGAAAACGGAGCGCTGATCATTTGCCTTTGGACCATGGCAATCCTCCACAGCCGTCTCGGCGGCTACCTACGCGACCTTGGCCTCTCGGTCGCATCGGTTTTCCTGGCGGTGATCGTCACCTTCTCATGGTGGGGAGTCAATGAGCTCGGCGTGGGATTGCATTCCTATGGCAAAACCAGCGGCGTAATGCAGGCCCTCTACCTCACCTGGTTGGTGCTGGGGCTTTACATGGCCGCCGCCATCCCAATTTGGCTCAAAGAGAAGGCCGCCAAAAAGACCAAAACCCAACCGCCAGCCCCTTCCATCCCTTCGACGCCGGAATTGGCTTGAAAAGGAGCCCCGGATGCGCCAAAGGTTCTTTTACTTTCTGCCAGTCCCGCCATGATCTTATTTGGAATCCTTGTCGCCCTCGTTTTTTTGCTCGTTGGAGCTGGTGCTTTCGCGTTCTTGCTCAAGGGCTGATCGTTCTGGCCTGCTTCCCGGCCATGGGTGGGGGCGCCGAAATTCATGTCTCCCCGAGCGGGAACGATTTGTCCACGGGATCCCCGGAGGCCCCGCTGTCCAGTATTTCCGAGGGAACCCGGAGGCTTCGGCAACTCAGACAGCAGGGATTGGATGAACCCTTCATCCTGAGGCTGCATGATGGTATTTTCCCTTTGGACCAAACCTTGGTTCTGACCCGGGAGGACGCCGGCACCGAATTGTTGGCGTCTCCACAGGGCACCCCGATCATTAGCGGAGCCTGGCCGTCCCCCGGGTCATGGACTCCGTCTTCACTGGTTTCGGCAGCCTGGATGACCGGGATCCCGGCTGACTGGCCCGAGCCCAGGTCGGTGTTTCACCTCGGCAGAGCCCTGAAACGAGCCGTGGGCCCGGGATTCACCCCTGTCGAGGAACCGGCGCGCTCTTCCCACTACCACCTGCGAAGGGCTGTCGGTGGGCCCTACACCTACCTGCCTCCGCCACAGGCCGCCATTTTGAGCCGTAGCCCGGGAGCGGAATTGCGCATGATTCCGCAGTTTCCGTGGAGCCTGCAACTACTGCCCTGGTCAGAAATCGATGCAGAGTCGGGGCTTTTCAAAAGCGCCATTCCTCCCACCTATCCTCTCAGAACGCCGACATTCGGGCGGTTTCCCCAGGGAACCGCTTGGATCGAAAATGCCCCCGAAGTCCTCGATGAACCCGGCGAGTGGCTCTACCGCCGGGAAGATCGAACCCTCCACCTTATTCCTCCCGACGGAAGTTCCTTTCCGAAAAACCCGGAGGACATCACCATCGCCAGGCTGACGGAATTGATCCGGGTGGAGGGCCGGATCGACGAAACGGCCTTGGAGGATGATCCTGTCCGCAGCATCCGGCTGTCCGGTCTTACCTTCACAGGGGCCAACCGCTATGCCTGGGAGCAGGACAAAACCGGCCTTGGACTCCAACATGATTGGGAGAGGCACGACCGTCCGACGGCCATGGTGAGATTGAAGGCCGCCGAAAATTGTGTCGTCGAGCACTGCCGCTTCACGGATGCCGGAGCTGCCGGTCTGCGGTTCGACCTTCATGCCAGGAACAATCAGGTGATAGGGAATGAGTTCGCCCGACTTGGAGGATGCGGCATTCTCCTCGCCGGGTATGGCCTGGGATTCAAGGACGTCAACCGCGACAACCTCATTGCCGCCAACCATCTCCACCACCTAGGGACCGAATGGTGGCATTCCCCCGGCATCATGGTCTGGCAAAGCGGTCACAACCGCATCCTCAACAACCATCTGCACCACCTGCCTTACTGTGGCATCGTGGTGTCCGGCCGAACGCAAATCGATGTCTCGGGAAACGGTGAAAGTAGCCGCACCATCCGTTGGGACGAAATGCTGCTGCGCCTGGAGGAAACCGGACGCATCTGGCAGGACCGCGAACCCCTGCTCCATGCGCGTCAGAATGAGATTTCACGCAACGACATCCACCATGTCATGGAAAGGCTTGCGGATGGCAATGCCATCTATCTGTCTGGTGCCGGAGGCGGCAATCTGGTGTCGGCGAACTTCATCCACGACATCCCGGCCACAGGAATGAACGCCGCTCTCCGGAGCGATGACGATCAGAACGACGTCACTTTCGACCGCAATCTCATCGCTCGGGTTTGCGGGGAAGGTTTCATCTTCAAAGGCCGCACCACCATCACCGGAAACACTGTTTTCGCGCTTCTTTCCAGGACTCCCGAAGGCAGTCGGAGTCTCTTCCAAAGAGGTTTCTGGGTCCTCACTGGGGACTCCGTGGCGGGGTCGGTGATTTCAGGCAATGCCCTGGTGGCCGTGGAGCCGCGGATCCCGATTTTGTTTGAACACCCTATACCTTGGAAAAAAGCCGGACGTTTGATGCCTCCCGTGCGCTACGCCGATGCTGAGTCAGCGAACAATCTTTACTGGAACACCGCTCTGAAAAACTGGGCTCAGGACCACTTGCAGACCCTGCAGGCATCAGGCAGGGAGACCGGCAGCCTTGAGGCCAATCCTCAATTCGTGGATCCGGGAGCCAATGATTTCCGCTTTGCGGAGGGATCTCCCGCCCTTTCTCTGGGAGTTCCGGCTTTTGACCGCTCAACTGTTGGTCCCGCAGCGTACCGACCTTGATTCTGCTGAGCCCGGCGACGCCTGATCACGGGCTTCATGCGGGCGGGACGTCCCGGCAGATTCGGAAGATACAATTCCTGCAAAAAACTGCTGGAACCGCGCAATGACGCGGGTTTCAATCCATCGAAGCAACACTACGCTGATCAACCCCCCGATTTCCAGCTTTTTCGAATGCCACGTCTTACCGCTCAGCCTCCCTGCTTTGGCTGGCTCCCCTTGGTTGCCCTGGCGTTCTGCGCCGTCACCCAGGCCGCAGAGCCCCCCAGCTTCACCAAAGACCAGATCGCGTTTTTCGAGCGCGACGTGCGGCCTCTACTGGTGGAGAATTGCCAGAAGTGCCACGGGGCGACATCAGCCAAACTCGGCTTGCGGCTCAACTCGAGGGACGCGGTCCTGAAAGGGAGCGATTACCGGTCCGTGGTTGATTTGGAGAATCCTGACCAGAGCGTCCTGCTTCATGCCGTTCGACACACCGGCGAAAAAATCGGGGGGGTGGAAGTGCCCAAAATGCCGGACAAAGGACCCCAACTTCAGACCAAAGAAATTGCCGCCCTAGCCGAATGGATCCGCCAAGGCCTTCCCTGGCCGACGGAAAAGGCCCCGGCCAAGATCGATCCCAAGACCCATTGGGCCTATCAACCCCTCAGGAAAGTGGAAATCCCCGCCGGTGGCGGAAATCCGATTGATCGTTTTTTGAATGCCGCGCTGGCCAAAGCGGGCTTGGAACCGGCACCGCAGGCGGATCCCGCCACCCTCTACCGCCGGCTCAACATCGATTTGCTGGGGCTGCAGCCCACCTATCAAGACGTTCAGGCATTTGTCGCCGACACCAGCCCCAATGCCTGGGAGCGGTTGGTCGAGACGCTGCTGGCTTCACCCGCTTATGGGGAACGTTGGGCCAGACATTGGATGGACGTCGCCCGGTATTCCGACACGAAAGGCTATGAAGCGGGAGGCCGCGAAAGACGCTTCATTTTCTCGCACACCTATCGCGACTGGCTGATCGAGTCCTTCAACCGTGATCTGCCCTACGATCAATTCCTCCTGTACCAGGTCGCGGCAGATCAAATGGTGGACTGGAAGAGCGATGAGAAAACCCAACTCGCCGCGCTCGGGTTCCTCACTTTGAGCAAAAACGGAACTCAGGAGGAAATCTTTGATGACCGTCTTGACACCATCTTCCGTGGAACCATGGGGTTGACCATTGCTTGCGCGCGGTGCCATGACCACAAGTTCGACCCGATCTCGACCAAAGAGTATTACGGACTCTACGGGGTTCTGCTCAATTCGGTCGAACCGGCGCGCCCCGAATTGCCAGTCATCGGCTGCCAACCGGAGGGTCCGGAATACGAGGCCTACCAGACGGAGCTCGCGAAAAAGCAAAAGCTTGTCGATGATTTCCTGGCACCGCAGTTCGAAACCATCGCCAAGGAAAATCCACAATTGGCCCAAAACCGGGCCGCCATGATGGCCAAACTACCGCAGGAGCAGAGGAAAAAGCTCTCCGAACTGCAACGGGACGTCGACAAATACGTGGCGGATTCCGCCATGGAAGCAGACCGCGCGTTGATCGTGAAAGACCGCCCGGCCATGATCAACCAACAGGTCTTCATCCGGGGCAATGCCTCTCGCCGGGGTGAGGTCGCGCCCCGGGGATTCCTCGCCATCGCAAGTGCCGGACGCCCGACCGCCTTCACCCAAGGAAGCGGGAGACTGGAGTTG
>JADZAX010000252.1 GCA_020852405.1 Verrucomicrobiales bacterium | reverse complement strand
GGATCGGGCAGGGCGAGACTCTCCGGGATCTCCAAACCGTAAGGCTGGGGAGATCCATCGAGTTCCGAGTAATAGCCCCGCACTACCGAACCTCGTTGTTTGGTCCAGTAGGCGTCGCCTTTCTCCAGGGCTTCGAGGCGTTTTTTTCCTTCGTCGAGAAGGAGTCGGACCTTGTTGATGTCCTTGGGGTCCCAGAATTCACCAATTTCCAGTCCATAGCGGGCTCCTTTGAGGAAGACGTCAACGTCAGCGGCAAGATCGGGCTGTTTCTCGCGCAACGGCTGGAGACGGCTGCCAAGGGTGTTGGCTTCCTTGAGGAGCGGTTCGGCGACGGCGGGATCGGGAGGGGCGGTCATCGGGGCCGGCAGAACCCGCGGAATGGCGGCATAGTCTGCCGCGTGGGCGGAGGTCGCTGCCGTGGCGAGAGCCAACAGGGCCAGGTAGAGAGGGCGGGAGCGGAGGTGGGACATGGAAGGTATGATGATGCCGCGTTCCCGGGAGTCAAATGCCGGATTCCGCGCGGATGCGGCGGGAGGCTTCGCGTCCGGCATGGCTTCCTGCCTCGAGGAGCGCGGGTCGGATGCCAGAGGGGAAAAGTCCCGGGTGCGGGGTGGTGGTCACGATTTCAATGATGCGTTTGTCGTGGGAGATCGTCTGGCGCAACCGGTGCAGTGCGTCGCTGATGATCTGATGGCAGTCCGCGATTCCCCCGGCGAGGGTTGTCCAGCCGGGCTCTGGCCGGTGCTCTGCGACGTGCTCAATGCGGTGCAGCACGATCATGGCGACGTTCGGATCATCGAGCCACTGCAGGAAGGGCAGTGGCAACGCGACCCCGCCGTCGCACCAGCGTTCGCCATCGACGATCTGGTTGCGGAACAGGCCGGGCACGGCACAACTGGCCACCGCATAGGAGGCGGCATCACCCGATGAGATCAGGCGGGAATTCCGGTGCGTTAGATTGGTCAGACCGAGCTGGACGGCGGGATGGCAGTCTTCGAGACGGAGCCCGTGCAGTTTGCTTCTGAGAAAAGCAACGGCGTTGCTCCCGGAGAGAATGCCGGAGCCGAACGTGCTGGAGAGTACTCCGGGTAGACGCAACAGGGCTTTCCCATCAAGGAAGCTCCGCCGCAGATCGGGCTGCATGACAAAGTCGGTGAGCTGCGATCCCCTCAGCCCTGCCCCGCAGAGCACGGACACGAGAGCCCCGGCAGAGGAGCCGGCCACCTGTTCCGGGAAAATACCTTCATCATGCAGGGCGGCCATGAAGGCCGCATGGGCGTAGAAACCAAAGAAGGAGGAGTTCATCGCGATCGCCAGCCCGGGACGGGCAGGGGAGGCTGGCAATTGGGCGGTTCCCATCTGAATGGCGGACAACAGTGATCGGCAGAGCGCGACAGTCGCTCAACCGGCCTTCGTCAGAGCGGGGGCGGCATTGCGTCGCCGGGACCGGAGTCCCCAGAGGATGAAAGCGGCCCCGATGAGAAACATCCACAGGGAATAAAATTGCCCGCGGGTCAATCCCCAGATCAGCGACTTGCCGAAGTCGGGCTCCCGGAGGTTTTCCACCGCCACCCGGAACGCAGCGTAAAGGATGAAAAACATTCCGGTCAGGATTCCGTGAAAAAGCCGTGGAAACCGCCACCTGACGGTGAAGAGGATGGCAAACAGGAGGATCCCTTCGAGGCCGGCTTCGTAAAGTTGGGAAGGATGTCGCGGGGTCAGAAAAGGAGCGATTTCCGCCGTCAAAGCAGGTTTCCCCCGGGAGCTTTCCACCAGGAGATGGGACAAGCCCGACAGGGACGGATCGGCGTTCTGGAGATCGGCCAACTTTGCGGCAAAGTCCGGATCGACCGCTGCTCCGGCCCGGGCTGCAGTGAGACAGTCCTCCGGGCGGTCAGCCAACTCGCTGGGAAATTTCATGGCCCAAGGACCCTCCGTGGCGCGACCATAGAGCTCTCCGTTGATGAAATTCGCGATACGGCCCAGAAACAGCCCTACCGGGGCCACGGAAACGAGATTGTCCCCCAAGCCGGGCCAGGAAATCCGGTGCCGCCAGGCATAAAAACCGGTGAAGAGGAAAAGTCCGAGGATTCCCCCATGACTGGCCATGCCGCCACTGAGGAATTTGAAAAAAATCAGGGGATTGTGCAGGAAGTCGTTCAGATCATACAAGAGCATGTAGCCCAGTCTTCCCCCCAGCATGACCCCGAAAATGGCCGCGAGGGTGATGAAGTCTCCGACCTGGCGTTCTTTCAGCTCGCAGGCACCCCGGCGCACCAGTTTTAAGAGGAGCCACCACGCAACCAGAAAGCCCACGACGTAGGCCAAGCCATACCATCGGATCCCGAAGGTCTCGGTGAAGCGCAGGATGAAGGGACTCCAGTTGTGGACGTAGATGTCTTGGGCAGGGGCGTCAGGCACGGGGCACCACACACCGAAAACAGGGAAAGATCAAGAGTCAGAATGGCCTTCGGGGCTTCTCAAGGTTCCCGGGAATAGTCGGGAAATCCGGTCTTCAGCATCGATTCGATTTCGACCGCTTTGGTGGCGTCCCCGGCGGCGCGGTAGGCCCGGGAAGCCTTGTCGAGGGCCCGGGGAGTGATTTCCCGGTCATCGGGAAAGATTTGGCTGAGAATAAAATAGGTCTTGGCCGCTTCGGCGGGCTGTCCTTCCGCCACTTGGATGTCTCCCAGCAGGAGGCGAGCTTCGGCGTTCAATTTTCCGGTTTTGACCAATTTCATGACCTCATCCGCGCTTTGGCGGGCGGCATCGAACTTTTTCAACTTCAGATTTGCCGTGGCTAGGAGTAGATAGGCCTCCGCCCGTTGCGATGGGCGCTGCACCAGTTTCAGATAGTTCTCAAGTGGTTCGGCAATGCCGTCCCAACGTTCCAGTTGGGAGCGGCAGCGAGCGAGAGTATCCCAGACTTCAGCTTCGGTTTTGTCCGGTTCCTTGGGTGTCGACCCGAGGGTCAGCATTTGTTCCGCCGACGGATACTGCTTCTCGATGAACAATTTGCGTCCGCAGTAGGTGATGATCTGAGAGGGAATTTCGAGACCAGGCCGCCGGGCCGCCGGGGGATCGCTGGATGGTTTGTCGAGGTTGGGGAGGTTGTAATAGTCGCGCAGTTCCCCATAGAGCTCGGCGACTTTTTCCGTTTGGTAAAGCGCCATCACAATGCCGTAGGTCGCCTTGTCATGGTAAGCCGCCCGGTCCAGGTCACGGGACTTGGAGAGCGGAGCCACCACCTTGTCATACTGCTTGGTGTCCAAGTAGCCAAAGCCGGTCCAATAATTGGCTTCCGCCGCGGCTTTGGTTTTCGGATACTTTTCGAGAAGCGTTGTATAGGCGGCGATCATTTCCGGGATGGCTCTCCGGGCGAGGTGGATGTTCGCGATCTGCTCCTGGGCGAACTCCGCTTCCGGGGATTCTGAAAACTTCTCCACAAGGCGCTTGAACTCGGCCAACGCTCCCGGAAAATCTTCAAGCGATTGCAGGGTCACCCCGCGCTTGGCCAAGGCCGAGGTGGCATATTCCCCATCGGGAAAGAAGCGCAGATATTCGCCCAATTCGGCCGCGCCGGCGGCACGGTTGCCGGCTTCGACCTGGGCCCAGCCGAGTTTGTAGAGTCGGGGACCACGGTATTTGTCGTCGATGTTGGAAAGCTTGACCTTCTCATAGGCCTCCGCCGCGGCGATGTAGGCGGCCTTGGCTTCCTCTCCCGTCAATTTTTGAGCTTGGGAAAAAAACCATTCACCTTTCATCAAATACGTCATGTCGATGCGGGAGGAAGAGGGATCGATCTTTCCCTGTTCCTCAATGAAATGGTCGGCATAAATGAGGAAGCCCCCGTCGTTTTTTTCAAACAGAAACTGGAGACGGCGGTAGCCGGCCTCGGCCCCTTCCGGTTGGCCGCGGAATTTGGATTCGATTT
>JADZAX010000251.1 GCA_020852405.1 Verrucomicrobiales bacterium | reverse complement strand
TTGAGGGGGGAGGGATTCCCATTTCGGGCCTCCGACGGAGCCGAAGAGGATGGCGTCGGCGGCTTCACAGGCCGCCAAGGTGTCGGCCGGCAGGGCGTGGCCCGTGGCATCAATCGCCGCGCCACCCACAAGGCATTCCTGGCGGGACAGGGTCAACCCCGAACTGGCCGCGACCGCTTCAAGGACCTTGTGGGCTTCGGCCATGACCTCAGGGCCGATGCCGTCACCCGGGAGGACGGCAATGTTCAGGGTCTGGGAGTGGGCGGTGGGATCGGACGACATGGCGGGGAGTGGAGGCGGAAGATAAGGGGATGGGTTTCGGAAAGGAGGATTTTCCACCTCCGGGGAGGAGATTCAACCCGGGATTTTCACCATTGGGGCATCATTCCTTCAGGGCCGATGGTAGGCCCTTTGGGATTTTCGACCCGGACCCGGGTCAATGATGTAGGCGATGTAGCACATCAGGAATGCCGCGAGCCAACCGCCATAGCCGATGGTGATGGCAGTCAGCATGCCAAGAACGATGGGTGAGAACACCATCAGGGCAATGACAAGGCCGCTTGGTGGGGGGTCCAGCGGGTGATAGCCGACCATGAGACGGGCCCGTGCCAACTGCAGGCCGAGCAGCACGAACATCGCGGTGACACTGATGCTGGAAATGAGTCCGAAAACCAAATTGTGGGCGGTTCCAGAGAAAGTCACCGTGCTGAAACAGATGGCAAAAGAGACCAGTCCGATGCCAAAAATGAACAGACGGCCCACGACGTTCTCATAGCCGGATGCTCCGACCGCGAGGGCGACCAGCGCCGCATTGACCGACACACTGGTGAAGCCCCAGGCCAGAACCACGGAAAGCTCCAGTCCTCCCAGTTGAAAGAGTGCCAGCAGATAGGGGATTTGGGAAGTGAGGAGCAGCAGACTGAGGATCAGGGTGACGAGCCATTTGCCGATCGCGATCTGCCAGCGGGACAGGTTGGCCGTCATCAACAGCTCGACATTGCGTCCTGCTCCCAACTCCGGTTGGAGGGCTCCCATGGCGGTCAGGGGCATGACCAGATTGATGAAAAACGAGGCCACCGACATGACGATGACCCCGCGACCAAGGTAGTTGCCCAGGTCCCCCTCAATGCGGGAAAAATAGAGCTCCAGTCCAACGGCCACAACCGCCAGGAGTTGGGCGGCAACAAAAGGGAAGACGAACCGGTCCGCCCGGAGCCCTTGACGGAGTTCTTTCACGACCACGGGGCCCAGCCGGTCGGAAAATGGCGTCAGGCCGGAGAGCAGGGGCTTGGTCATGAGAATGGTATTGTGCCAGCGCTCCGGGAGCGCGCCAAGGAATTCTTGCCGGTCGGCTTCATGGCTTGAGTTTCGTCCGCGCCCATTGCAGAGTGAACGCCCCTCCGATACTTTCACGCCCATGGGTCAGCTCTATCAGATGCAGGTGTCTTTCGATCCCCTCGAGGACCGGCTTCGCTTCCGTTTGAACACCCGGAGCCGCACCGAATTCCGTTTCCTATTGACGAGGCGCTATGTCAGGCTGGTTTGGCAGGCTCTGTGGGAAATGCTGAAGACCCGGAGACAGGTAAAAAAGAGCGATTCCTTACCGATGCCTCCATCGCCCTTGCCGCCAGAGGTGGCTGCGGCGCAATCCTTCGAAATTTCCTTGGAACACCGGGAAGCAGTCAAGCAGGGTGATTTTGCGACCCCATTTCATGAGGGATCGAGCTTGCCGCTGGGGCCCGGATTCATCCTGCTTTCGAAGGTGGCAGTGAAGAACTCTCCGGGCGGTCCACAAGTGCTGTCCATTGGTCCTGAGTCCGGGGAAGGGGTCGATCTGACCCTTGATGACCGCATGCTCCACTCCCTGTGTCGGCTTCTCGCGGATGCTGCGGCCAAGGCGGATTGGGGGATTGATTTGGATTTTTCTGCTGAACTGCGGAAGCTCTCCGGCCCTCCACTCAACTGAGTGGAAAGTATTGAAGCATGGGCGCGTTCCAAATTTGGGGGACGATTGTAATTGTGAACTGAGGGGAGAGTCCGTAAGATCATCATCAATCAACACCGTGAAGGCGGGCGAAGTCAGGAGACAACGCCTGTTGTCCGGAACACCCCAATGCTATGCAACCCTGGCTTATTTGGTCCATTGTCGGACTGTTTCTCATTCTGGCGGAAATATTCACTCCCGGCTTCGTTCTTGCCATCTTCGGCATCGCCTGCCTTGGCACGGCTCCGGTCGCCGCAGTCCTCGGACTGCCCTACCAGCTGGCCACTTTCATCGTCCTTTCCCTGGTGGGGATGGTCCTGCTGCGGCCGATGATCCAGCGCTGGTTCACCACCGCTTCTGACGGGGCGAAAACCAACATCGAGGGCATGATCGGCCGATCCGGAACGGTGACTGACCCCGTCGGCACCGATGTCTCTCCCGGCCGGGTCAAGATCGGCGCCGAGGAGTGGCGCGGTATTTCTGCCGAAGGGGGCATCATCGAGCCTGGCACCACCGTTGAGATTCTCCGGATTGATGGAGCGACTCTGTATGTCCGTGCCCGCAACTGATTGTTCTTTCAAACTTCCCAACCACCAACTGATCCACACTCCATGAACACATCCTCATTGCTCCTGCTCGCCGCCGACCCGGTCACTCCTGCCGTTGTGCTACTGGGCATCATTGCCGCCATCGTCATCATCCTCGCCATGAAGGGGATCAAAACGGTCCGCCATGCTGAGACCATGGTCATCGAGCGGCTTGGTCGGTACAACCGCACCCTCAACAGCGGTCTGAACATCATCTGGCCCATCGTTGACCGTCCCCGCACCATCCATATGCGCTATGTCATCTCTCAGCCCGGGACCCGGCCCATGACGGTGAACCGCACGACCGAGCGGATCGACCTTCGCGAGTCGGTGTATGACTTTCCCCGGCAGAATGTCATCACCAAGGACAACGTCGGCATCGAGATCAATGCGATCGTGTATTTCCAGATCACCGATGCCAAGCGGGCCGTCTATGAAATCGCCAACCTTCCCGATGCCATCGAGAAACTCGCCCAGACCACGCTGCGCAACATCATCGGGGAACTGGACCTCGATGAAACCCTGGTCTCCCGGGACCTGATCAACAAGAAGCTCGGGGCCATCCTCGATGAGGCGGCCAACAAGTGGGGTGTCAAAGTGAATCGTGTCGAGGTTCAGGACATCATCCCGCCCGCCGACATTCAGCAGGCCATGGAGAAACAAATGCGGGCCGAGCGTGACCGCCGTGCCCAGATCCTGACCGCCGAGGGAACCAAAGCCGCCCAGATTCTGGAAGCAGAAGGCAGCCGTCAGGCCGATATCAATCGTGCCGAGGGTCAAAAACAAGCCGCCGTGCTTCGTTCCCAGGGGCAGGCGGAAGCGCTGGAGCGGGTGGCCCAAGCCGAGTCCAATGCGGTTCTCGTCGTCGCCAAGGCGCTTCAGTCGGGCAAGGTCGATCCGGCCAACTACCTCATCTCGATGCGCTACATAGAAAGCTTCGGCAAAATGACCGACGGCAAGAACACCAAGACGGTTTTCATGCCCTACGAAGCGACCGGTGTGCTGGGTTCCCTCGGCAGCATCAAGGAGATCTTCAAAGACTCCTGATCCCAACTCCCGGGCCAAGCCAATGCCCGCTTGCGCGGAGGGTCATCCGGTCCCATTTTGGGCGGATGACCCTCTTCTTTTTTGTTTCGAGGCGCCCTTTGACCCTGGGTGTGATCGTTCTCGCCCTTGCGGCCGGCATCTCTTGCTCACCCTCCACTCCACCGGCCGGAGAGGGTTCCGGTTCCGACGAAAAAGCCCCGGTTTCAGCTGTGGATGCCCCGGCCGAACCGCCCAGGCGCTTGTGGACCGAAGTGACCCTGCACGAAGCTGTGCGGGCAAAAAACCCCGACTATACCGGCAACGGAGAATTCAATCTCACCCCGGACGGTCTCCCCGTTGCCATCGGCCTCGGCAAATGCAAGGTCTCCGACATTTCCTTTCTCCGCGGGATGCCCCTGCAGGCGCTGGACCTGCTGGAATGTCCGGTCAAAGATCTTTCCCCGATCCAAGGAATGCCACTGGTGGAACTCTATCTCGAAAAGACCCCGGTTGAGAATCTCTCCGTGCTCGCCACGCTCCCGACGTTGCAGAAGCTCTACCTCAACGACACCCCGGTCAAAGATCTTGCCCCGATCCGGGGACTCGCCCAGTTGCAGGAACTCTATCTCGTCCACACCCAGGTGTCCGATCTCGGGCCCGTGGGCGGCCTTTCCGCTCTCCAAGGTCTTTGGCTCACCGGGAGTCCCGTCAGCGATCTCACGCCTCTGAAACAGTCCCCGCTCATCAGTCTGACGGTGCACCAGACGAAAGTGCAGGACTTGTCCCCACTCGCAGGTACCAGGTTGCAGCGCCTGCACATCGGGGAGACCGCGGTGAAAGACCTCACTCCGCTGGGTGGTCTCGCCCTGACCCGGTTGGTCTTCACTCCGGGACGTATCGAGAAAGGATTCGACGCGGTGAAAGCCATTCCCTCTCTGCGGGAGATCGGAACCCGTTTCGATGATGCCGAGAAAGATCTCGCCTCTCCTGCGGAGTTCTGGTCCCGGCCAAAACCGTG
>JADZAX010000250.1 GCA_020852405.1 Verrucomicrobiales bacterium | reverse complement strand
CGGCTGCCGCTTTGGTCGAAAAACAGCGGTCTCAACTGCCTCCGCCGCAGGAACCCGAGCCACCGCAGATCGCTGCCGAACCGCCGCAGATTTCCGATAAACCACCGGCGCCGGACTGGGTTCTGTCCATTGAAGAGCCACCCGATTGGTCGATGGAAGGCGGTCCCGATGACATCACCGCGCCCATTGCCCCCCGCCGGCCATTCGTCGCGGCATCCCCGCCCGCGCTCTCCCTCGATCCCCGGCCGCCCGTGAGCGAGCCTCCCGCGCCGCTGGAAATCGTGGAGTTGGAGGCGTCCGACGACCTCGCCGAGGACACTCCGGCCAGCGAGCCCTTCATTTCACTGGAAGAGGAGCCGTTGCCATCGTTGTCCGCCACCCCGTTCATTTTGGACGAATTTGAGGAAGAAGGCGACGAAGCCGGCGATGCCTTTTCCACGAACGCAGCGTTGCCGGTGGCGGAAATGATCGAGCCGCCCATCCCCGGCTGGGAGGTGGAGATTGACGAGGATCCCCCGGAATCCAACGCCCCTCCGGCCGCTCCCAGCGCACCGGAAGCAGTCTTCGGCCCGGAAAACCCCGATACCATAGAGGTGGAATACGAGGAGGATGAGTCCCTCGGCAGCGGTGGTCCCCTCTACATGATGTGACCCGGCAAAAGTAACGAAATCCCTTTGACGGACCTCAGGAATGCGCTAGCTCTGAGGAAGCGGGAGTCGGCGACGATGACCGGGAGGGAAACAAAACACCCATGGATTTAATTTTCAAAGGCGGACCACTGATGTGGCTGCTCCTTGGTTGCAGCCTGTTGACCATTGCCATCGCATTGGAGCGCTATTTCCATTTCCACCGCTGCCAGGTCGATGTGGAAGATCTCCTGCACGGCCTGCGCAATCTGATCCGCAACCGCAACTATGCCGAGGCGCTTCATGAATGCGCCGGCACCCCCGGACCGGTCGCCAGGGTCATCCATTCCGCCGTCATCCGGCACTCCGCCGCCCGGGCCGACCTCAAGGAAATCGTCCAGGAAACCGGCCAATTGGAAGTTCCCAAACTGGAACGCTACCTCGCGGTGCTGCTCTCCGTCACCTATGTGGCCCCGCTCATCGGCCTCCTCGGCACCATCCTCGGCCTGATCGACACCTTCGTCCAGATCACCGCCTCCGGGGGCTACACCACCGCCACGGAGATTTCCAAAGGCGTTTACGCCAGCCTCATTTCCTCCGCCGCCGGCCTCATGGTCGCCATCCCGGCCTACGTCCTCTACGCCTTTCTCCGCGCCTTCGCCAAGTCCCTCATGCACGACATGGAGCGCGCCGGCATCGAAATCGTGAATGTCATCTGCGACCTTCGCGAGGAACGTTCTTCCATCATCCCCATGCCCATCGGCCCCGCGAAGACCGCCGCCGCCCCCGCCGCTCCGGAGCAACACCCGACGGCCGAAGACGGCTCCCCGGACTCGCCCCAGGAAGCCACCGTTTGAGGCCGTGAAACTGGAATCCACCCTGCCCGCCCGCACCGGGCCGCTCTATGTGGCGCCCACGCTGGATGTCCTGCTCCTCTTGCTGATCTTTTTCCTCCTCGGCTCGGGATTCGTCCTCCGCTCCGGGGTCGCCGTCCAGCTTCCCGTTCTCCAGTCTACCCTGCCTCCGGTTTCCCGGTCCCACCTCCTCACCATCTCTCCCGGTGACACCCCTCGGCTGTATCTGAACGAGTCCCCGGTGACCCTGGAGGAACTCCCCGACCGCCTCGGCAAGCCCGACGAGAGGATCCGTCAGGTCATCGTCCTCGCCGACCGGAGCACCCCTTTCGGCCTCGTCTCCCAGGTCACCAACGTCGCCCTCCGCGCCGGCTTCCAGATCGTCCACGCCACCGCCGGGGAAGAACGGAATTGAAATTCGCCCTTTTCCGGTTCATGCTGGAAGCACCCAGCCATGGATGAACTCTCCCAGGCAAAGGACCAGACCATCTTCCGTTGGACCCTCGGACCCAAAGGCAGCGGACTGCTCGGTTTGTTTCTCTTGATCTCTTTCGTGATCCACGTGGCGGGTTTCTACCTGTTCCAGGTGGTTTACCCGACCCCGACACGGGTCGATCCCGTGCCCGTCAGCGTCACCCTCGTGACCCCGGGCAGTCCCGGCCTGATCACCTTTTTCCAGCAGATCGAGGACCGGCGGGTTCATCTCCGCCCCGCCTCCGCCACCGTGGCTCCCTTGGTCAAATTGAGCGACCACAGCGCCCGCTTCCGCCCGTCCTTCCTCGACCGTGGCGTCGAGTGGATCCCCCTGCCCCGCCAGGCCACCACCGCCCCGTCGCCGGAGCTGCCCCCGCTGTTCTCCGGCATGCTCGACGCGCCCTCCGTCCCCGGCGATCCCCCCACCCGGCTTTCCCCGGCTCCCGCCCCTCCTCCCTCGGTGCCCTGATCCGTGTCAGCCTCGGCATTCTCGTCATCGTCTACCTCACGTTTCTCCTGGGGACGCTGGCCGTCGTCTGGTTTGTCGCGGAGTTCCTCCGCATTGGACGGGAACGCCAACGACGCCAGCACTTCGTCATCTGCGGTCTTTGCGACCACATTTACGAGGACGTCAGCGAAGAGCGCCTCCCTCCCGGCCCGCGCTGCGGCGCGCTCAATGAACGCAGCCGGGTCCGGGAGATCTGACCGTTCTTCCCCTCCCCAGACCACCAAGGAGGTAAAGTCTGTGCAATTCCCCACTTGCGCGGAGGCAGAGTCTGACGCACTGTGGCCGTTCTTCAGTGATGGTCAGGGAACGCACTCCGCTCCCGACCCCGCTGCGGGGCGTAGCTCAGCTTGGTAGAGCGCCTGCTTTGGGAGCAGGAAGTCGTCAGTTCGAATCTGGCCGCCCCGACCACTTTCCTTGGTTCCGAGAATTTGGGTGACTTGGCACCAAGGAATCTTTTGAGCCGCGTTTGCCAATTTGGCATCTAGGTGAAGTCGGAAGGCCACTTCTTGCGCCAGGCCACGGCCCCGGGATCGCCGATGAAGCGTTTCCCTGGACAGGTGAAGGCGGCGTCGGGCCGGGCGGCGAGTTCGGCAGCCATGATGGCCAGGTAATCCGGCGGGAGGACATTGTCGCCATCCACGAAGAGCAGGAGCGGCGCGGTGCTGCGGTCGAAGCCGGCCATGCGGGCGGCGTTCATGCCGACGTTCTCCGGGAGGGCCACGATCTGGAGTCCTCGATCGGCGAAGGAGCGGGCCACCTCGAGGCTGTCGTCGGTGCTGGCGTCGTCCACGTATTGAATCTCGTCGGGCGTGACAGTCTGGGCGAAGACGGACGCCAGGCATTCCCCGAGGAAGGCAGCACCATTGTGGCCGATCACGATGATGGCGACCGGGACGCGGGTGCCGGGATTGAGGTGAGACGCAGGATTGACTCGGGGCGGCATCGGGCGCCGCGAGATCCGCTTGCGGAGGAAGGGGTTCATGGGTTGCTCCATGTGGGGAGTCAACCCAGAGGCTCCGACAGGAAATGACGAGCACGGGAGCGGATTACTGAGATCTGGGAATATTTTATTGACGCGAAAACGGGATCTCCGTAGGGTCGCGGCGGGCTGCGGCTCGTTGGAGCGGATTCCCGCCACCTCCCGCACATGAGCAAAACATGGTAATACCACTCTTAGCCCAAGAAATTTTCTAGCGAGGGTCGACCGAATTAGGGCGCGAACATCTCAGATCTTTGAAGATGAGAACGATCACACTAAATGGACATTCGATCCCATATATCTCAGAAAATGGAAGGTACTATTTTCGGGCAACTTACGTAGCTACCTGGCTCGGTTATACCGGAATCTCTGCAATAAAGGCGCACTGTTTCGAATACGAAACTATATACAGCGAAACCGACTCAGCACCGATAGGTGGTAACCACCAAAAACAGGCATTCGTTTCCCTCGGGGATCTATTCACCCTGATTTGGAAGTCAGATAAATTGGATCAGAATGAACGGATTCGTATAAGTCGAGAACTCGCTAATTCTGCATTGAGGTAGCTTGAT
>JADZAX010000249.1 GCA_020852405.1 Verrucomicrobiales bacterium | reverse complement strand
TGGTGGACACGCGCCGGAGCAACCGTTCGAGCCTGCGTTCGATCATGAGGCTTTACGAGGATGTTGTGACGGATGATGAGACGAAGCCTTTCCGGCTGCTGGGGGGCAATTTCGCGACGCCTCCCGGAGATGACATTTTCCGCCACCTGCGTTCCCATGGGTTGGAAGATGCCCATGCGCTGTCCAGCACGGGGTGGGGCAGCACCTACCCCGGTGATCACCCGATCCTGCGTCCGGACCAACTGTGGAGTGAGCCTGAATTTGTGCCGCTGAGTCTTTCCGCTGTAAAAATAGAAGGCGCTTCGCATCGCCTCCTGATGGGAGATTTTCTGATGGGAAGATCCCCCGCGGCTCCTTCGCGGTGATTTCTATGGAGCTTGGGCCATGGCGCATTTATTGCTTTGCCAATAGAGCTTCTTTGAGGAATCTTAATTTTCTCAAAACCATGGGGACAACACAATGCCATCGCTGGAGTCTGCTGAGTCTGTGGACCTTGGCTGTCGGAAGCGTCTCGGGTCAGACTCCTCCGGAGGAACTACATGTCTTTTCACCCAAAGACAGTCCCGACAAGAAGCTCGAGGCGCGGGTGCAGGCGATTTCCCCGGACCGGAAAATGGTTCAGTTGATCCCGAAATCGGGCACTGCCGCGTCTGTTGAAATCCTGCGTCTGACCCTGGAGGACCAGCAATATTTGAAAGGCTGGCTCGACCAGCAGGTCGGGGCGAAATCCACCAATCTGAGAGTAACGATCACCTCCTCGGCCAGCAGCACGGGGAGAGATCGGGATATCTACACCGTGCAGCACCGCAATCTGGTGTACACTGTCAAAGTGCAGAATCTGGACCGTCGGGAAACCGGCAATCTCCGGTTGGAAATGCTCGTGTTCGTGGGTGACCGCATTTCCGTCACCAAATCTGCCGCCTCACTCTCGGTCGACACGGTGACCCCCGGTAGGCGGACCCTCTTTGAGTATGTGGAGCAGCCACTGTCTTCCATGGCTTACAACCGGGATCAGACCGTTTCCTCGCTGGGCGTCGCGACAGAAGAAGCCCGATATGATGGGAACACCTTGATGGGGGAAGACAAACCTTTGGGATATCTGCTGCGGATCCTCGACTCCGCGGACAAAGTGGTTTTCGAAAAGTCGGAAATGGACCCGGTGGCCCCGGAGAAACTGCTAACCTTCGAATCCGCCAAATCCGTGGTGGGAAAGCTCACCAAAGGCGTGGTGATGGTCGATTCCGGCGGGGATTATTCCGCCGAGTGAAACCTTGATCTCTCCCGGTTGCCCCATGGCAATGCCGGGGCCCGTAATCCGGCGGCTGAGGCAAGTCCCACCGGTCGTGCGCCGTCTCAGTCCAGCATGTCAACGGACATGCCGCTGCGCACTTCACTGCTCTCGTAGTCGTGGCGATTTACCCACACGCTTTGCACCAGCCCGAGCAGACCCATCACGATGACCGTGAAAGTGCCCCCATAGCTGATGAGAGGGAGCGGAATCCCGGTGATGGGCATGATCAGGAGATCCATCCCGATATTTTGGTAGGTATGGGCAAAAATAAGCCCCACCACTCCCGCCACGATCAGCCGGCCCATGACGTCACGGCTGAAGAAGGCGATGAAGAGGCACTGGAGCAGCAGAAAGAGAAAGGTCACGATAAGGAGCAATCCGCCCCGGAAGCCGTGCTCTTCACCGACCACGACGAATATGAAGTCATTGATGGCCGTCGTTTTACTGATGAAGCCTTTGGCGTTCATCGTCTCCGGGCTTTTAAAACCCTTGCCCTGCCATCCGCCCGAGCCGATCGCGGTGACATTGTTGTAGTAACTCCAGGCTTCCCCCGCGGTATCGACCTTCTTGCCCTGCAACATGTCGAAGAGCACCGTGATCCGGGTTTTCTGGTAGGGCTTCAGACCAAAATAGAACGCGAAGGGAATGAGCAGCGTGGCGACGAGCGACAGCGTGATGATGTAGCGGAAGGGGATGTTGCCGACGACGATCATGGCGGCGAAGACCGGTATCCAGACCATCGCCGAACCCATGTCTCCCTGTTTCAGCACCAGCAGCACCGAGAGCCCGGCGACTGCCCCCGCTGAAAGCAGTCGGAGCATGGGGTGCCGGAAAATCGAATGGATGCGCTGGATCTGGCTGATGATGGTGGCAATGAGAATGATGCCCGAAGCGATCATGAGCTGGGAGGGCTGGAAAGCAAAGCCTCCGATCTTGATCCAGCCTTCCGTGCCATAGACATTTTCTTTCGCCATGAGCACCAGGCCCACGGAAACGAGATAGGCGGGAATGGCCAGGTATTTCAGCCAGCGGTAATCGATCAGGCTGGCCACGAGGTAAACCACCAGGCCGGCCGCCGCGAAGAGGATATGATCCCTCCATTTGGTTGCCAGATCGGCCTCTTCACGCATCCAGCAGGAGCTGTAGACCGCGAACACTCCAAAGATGAGCAGACCCAGCACCGTGAGGAACAGCATCCAATTGTGACCGAGAAACTTTCGCAGGAGCGGGGTCATGAAACGGGCGGATTCAGTGGAGCGTCATGGCCGCGGCAATGAGCTTCTGAGTGTAGTCGTGGGAGGGGGAGTTGACGAGTTCTTCCGGAGGAGCGGATTCGACAATCCTGCCCCGGTGGAGAATGTGCACAATGTCGCTCATGAAACTCCCCACTGCAAGGTCCGGAGTGGCGAAGAGAATCCCCAGTCGGAGCAGTTCCTGGAGATCCTTGAGCCTGTTCAACAGAGAAGCCTGGGCCGCGGCATCCAGGCCGGTGGTGAAGTCAAGCGCGAGCAGCACCCGGGGCTCGGCAAGGAGTGCCCTGGTCAGAACGGCCTGTTGGATTTCCAGGGGGCCCAAATCAGCTGTCTGAAACGTCCGCGAGGAGAAGGGGAGTCCGGAATGGTGGATCGCATCCGCGATCCGGTGCCGGCGTTGGGCTTCCGTCAATCCGGGAAAGTGGG
>JADZAX010000248.1 GCA_020852405.1 Verrucomicrobiales bacterium | reverse complement strand
GGCCTGATAATGCCCGATGATGGGATTGTACCAATCGGCGACATAGAGCGCCCCTTCCGGACCGAGACGGATTTCCACCGGCCGGAAACTTTGGTGGGTCGAGCGGAGGAGCTCCACGGGTTCAACGCGGCGGAAACCGGCGCCTTCGGGCTGGAGGGTAAAGCTGTGAATGTGGTGGGAGTAATAGCCCGCGATGAGGAGTTGCCCGCGCAACCACTCCGGCAGATGGCCGGATTCCGCGATCTCACCACCCATGCTCTTCCCCGGAGTGCTCCCGATGTTGGAAACCGCCATAAGATCGAGCTGGTGCGTCGTCGGGATCAGCCCCGGAGTGACGAACCCCACTTCCTTGTTGTTGCTTTTGACAAACATCGCCCCCCACCGGTCAAAGGCCACGCCACAGGGGTTCTGACTGGCGAGGGCCGGGAAGCAGAAAGGTTCAAGCCGCATCGTCACGGGGTGGAACCTCCAAAAGCCCGCGGTGTCACCGCCGACCAGTCCCCAGGGGGTTTCCACGTGCGACTCGGTGTGCAGTCCCTGACAAAAGGCCAGCGTGCCATCGGGCCCCCAGGTCAGGTTGCGGATGTTCTGATGGGTGTCCGCCGTGCCAAATCCGGTCAGGACAACCTCGCGGACATCTGCCTTGTCATCACCATCGGTGTCGCGGAGCCGGACCAGGTCTTCGCTCTCTCCCAGGTAGACGCCATCGGGCCCCAGCACGAATCCGGAGGGCATGTTCAGTCCCGAGGCAAACACAGAGGTATGATCAGCCCGGCCATCGCCGTCGCGGTCCTCCAGGATGAAGAGTTTGTCATCCGGCAACTGCCCCGGCTGGAGCTGGGCATAGGCCAGCGTGCAGAGCACCCAGAGCCGTCCGCGATGGTCCCACTGCAGGGCCACGGGGTTCGCGACACCATTGGTCTCATCGGCGAAGAGCGCGATCTCCAAACCGGGATGCAGGGTGAAGGATGCCAGTTCCGCGGCCACGGAGTCGTCCATGGGCTTTCCCTCCACAGAGTCGGCGAGGACCGGAGGAGAAAATGACATTCCCAGAGAAAACAAGCCAGCCCAAAGCGCGGCGGATCGGAAGAACAAGGGAAGGGGCATGTGTCAGCAGGGTCGGGGGATCAATGGGAGGCCTCACGGGCCAGACGGGTGATGTCGGCATCGGCGGCGCTCAGCATTCCAGGCAGGCGCCCCATTTCTTCAACAAACCAGCGGTGTTTCTCATCCAGATGATCGCGGCTGCTGGGCACATGCTGGCGGTCGCCGAAGAGGAAGGCCCAGTTCGTGGGCCGGTAGTACTGCTGCCAGAGCAGGTGGCGTTTCTGGACGGCCTGCCGCAGGGGCTCAGCCTCGGCCGAATCGAGCACCGAGGCCGGGATGCCGAAGCCCAGCGATGCGCCAAGGGCGAGGGAGGCCGCCTTCTGCCCGGCAGCCGACAGCGCGACCCCGTCCCGGGACAGACCGGCCTTTGCCGGATCGAGAGCCTTGAAGAGATCCGCATGGAGACATCCATGACGTTTCGCAAGGTCGGCGATGGCCTTGCTGTAGGAAGCCAGCACCCGGTTGCGCTCCTCCACGAGCGATGCCGCCGGACCACCCGCAAAGAAAGGAGGCGGACTGACCAACACGATGCGGGGCGTCAGCTTGAGCCAGGCTGTCACCATCAGTTCATAGGCGGCCACGAACTCCGGCAGGCGTTCCCGTCCGTCCAGGGACTCCATCCGCCCGAACTCCGCCACGATGATGCCCGGAATGACCCGCTCCCGCTGGTCGGGCACACTGCCCGGCTTGTCATCGCCGATCGCGGTGTAGAAAAAGTGGGGCCGGGATTGGGCATACACCGAGTCACCCTGCCAGGAGAGGCTGCGCACCCGGAAATCACGATCGGGATAGGCCAGATGGAGCAGAGTCTCAAAGGTGCCTTCACGGGACTCCTCCACCCAGCGGGAACCCCCAACCAGGGCAATGGTCTCGCCCGGTCGGGGATCAAAACGACCGCCCACAAAGGGGGGCACCGCAGCTGACGGAGCGGCAAAACAGCGCACCAAGGGGCCGGGCTCCGAAGTGGGCTCTGATCTCACGGCAGCTGACATCATCACCATTGACAGCAGGAGGCCCCACCCGACTGAGCGGACACGAAGGTTCGACCCAAACAGGCCTACGTCGCGGATTAGAGGAGTCATGACAGGGGAACAGGGAAGGGGTTCGTTTCGTCGGGCGGAGGTCCTCACTCCACGATGATCTTTTTATGGTCGAAGTCCGGTTTCGGAAATTCCATCTTCAGTCCGGTCATGGTGTCGATGAGAATGCGGGAGATCACCAGATTGCGGTACCACTTGCGGTTTGCGGGAATGACATACCACGGGGCCGCATCCGTGCTGGTGCGGGAGAGCACCTCCTCGTAGGCCCTCTGGTAATCCGACCAGCGGGCCCGGTCCTCGAGGTCGGCGGGGTTGAACTTCCAGCGCTTTTCCGGATCATCGAGGCGGGTCTGGAGCCGCTCCTTTTGTTCCTCTTTGCTGATGTGGAGAAAAAACTTCACGATGGTGGTTCCCTCATCGACAAGCATCTGCTCAAAGCAACGGATATGGTCGAACCGCTTCGACCAGCGTTCCTCAGGAGCGAAGCCACGGACCCGCACGACGATGACATCCTCGTAATGGCTGCGGTTGAAGACCGTGACCTCACCGTTGCGGGGCACCTGGGAATGCACCCGCCAGAGATAGTCATGGGCCAACTCCGGCTCGCTGGGAGCCTTGAACGCCACCACCCGGACGCCGATCGCATCCATGTCGGCAAAAACATCGCGGATGGTGCCGTCTTTGCCCGCCGTATCCATCGCTTGAAGCACCACGAGGAGGCGTTTCCGGCCCTGGGCGTAGAGGAGATTTTGCAGACTGCCTAGTTCAGCAGCCAGAGGAACGAGAGCGTTTTTGCCCTCCGATTTGTCCCCTTCATACAGGTGATGATCCGCCGGATCGATCTTGTCGAGGTGGACCTTTGTCCCCGGCACGACGAGGTAGGGGTGACGGTCCAAGGGAATGGAGACAAGAACAGGAAGGGTGGCCATGGTGGGACAATGTCAGCTTCACCATGTGGGAGGCTTCCCCCTCCGTCAAGCCCGGCTCAATGGCGGCATCCGCCGGGTGGTGCACGATGCCCCTCTTTCCGTCATTATCATTGAGGATTAAAAAAGGTAATCCGAGACTGGATGATGGTCGATCTGGGCTTCGGTAGTGTCGATCTCGGAATCCTGTTCCAGACATGGGTTATTGTCTGCGCACTCTGGCGTTCCGGCCTCCCAGCGGAGCGAATCTTATGGTCCCTGGGCATTGGGAGCCTGGTCCTGGTGAACCCAGAACAAGAGAATCGACGCGAGAGATGAGGTGGCGCCTGTTCCGTGGGGTTGAAAAAGGGAATCCCCTGCGGTATTCCATCCCCGCGCACCCTTCCCTTCCCCCCTTCAAAAGTCATCTAATGGACAAAACCGCCCTTGTTGCCGCGCTCATCGCCACCCTCCGGGAGGAGCTCGATGCCTATGCCCGGGCATCCCGTGCCGCCCATGAAGCGGCCACCGATCCCCAGAGCAAGGCGGAAAACAAGTACGACACCCGCGGCCTCGAAAGCAGTTATCTCGCGCGCGGACAGGCCCTGCGGGCTGCCGAAGCGGAGTCGGCCCTAGCGCAGCTCCAATCCCTGGTCCTGCCCCCACCCGGATGCGTGGAGGTCGGGAGCCTCGTGGTGCTCGGGACCACCGCCGGTGAGCGGACCTATTTCCTCGCTCCCGCCGCCGGCGGCAAGGAGATCACTTTCGAGGGACGCCAAATCCGGGTCCTCACTCCGGCCTCCCCGCTCGGGGTGACCCTGCTCGACCACCGGACCGGTGACCGCTTCGCCTTGGAGATCGGCGGCATGGGCATGGTCACAGTGACGGCGGTGTTTTAGGAGAGTAAAGATCCTTCGCGCTCCAGCGCCCGCCTGATTTCGGTTGCGTTTTTTCCAGGCTCCTGCCTAGGATCCGGTATTCTGCCCACTCCATTCGCCGCACCAACACCGGCCTCTCCCAAGTCCATGAACCGCCGCGCTCTGTTTCTCATCCCCATTGCTGCTTTCACCGCTTTCGGCACGCTGTCCCGCGCCGGCGAGAGCGCCAAGATCATCCTCGTCGCTGGAAAGGTCAAAGAAGCTGACCGGAGCGGACATCATGATTATCTGGGAGGCTGCAGGCTGATGGAGACACTGCTGAAACAGACCGAGGGCGTCACTCCGGTCCTGGTCCGGGAGGACTGGCCGTCCAATGAAACGGTGTTCAATGGAGCGGCATCCGTCGTGTTCTATACCGACGGCGGAGGCAAGCAGGCCTATCTGAATTCGCCGGAGCGCATCGCCACGGTGCAAAAACTGGTGGATGCCGGCGTGGGAATCGTCAGCATTCATCAGGCGGTGGAATTTCCCCCTGCATTTGCCAAGCAGTCCATGGAATGGCAGGGCGGGGTTTACAACGCCCTTTCCAGCCGGGGCCATTGGGACAGTGTCCACGATACCTTCCCCGACCATCCCATCACCCACGGCGTGACTTCATGGAAGATCAATGACGGGTGGCTGAACCACTTTCAGTTCACCCCCGGCATGAAGGGCATCACTCCTCTGGTGTGGTCCGGCAAAGTGGAACTGGGCTCGCCCAAGGGCGGCGACAAGGACATCGTCTCCTGGTCCTTTGAGAGGCCGAATGGTGGCCGATCCTTCAGCTTCAGCGGTCTGGATGCGCACTCCGCCTGGGAGAATGCGGGAATGCGGAAACTGGTGATCAACGGCATCCTGTGGACGGCGGGCATCGCAATTCCAAAGGACGGGGCAACGTGTGACGCCGACAAGGCCCTGATCGATTCATTTTTGACGCCGCGCACCGAGCCGCCCAAAAAAGCCCCTAAGTGAGCGGGAATCAAGACGCGTGACACGCCGCAGCAGGCGTCTTCTTGGGAAAATCGTGGAGGCGCGAAAAAGGACCCTTCCCGCCCGGGAACCAGACCCTCCTCAAGGGACGGCATCCGGCCATTGATATGGATAGTTACGGGATCGAGTTTCAGGCCAAAGACGAATCGATGGTCTTCCAAGAGGAGGAATGAGCAAGTCTTTTGCCCTGGGATGAATCACCTCTTCTTCACACTGCTGGCTTATCTGCCCGTTCTGACCACCGCATTGTCTGCTGCCGAGATGGCCCTGACGGAGCCGCTTGATTACCAGATCGTCCAGCGGAATGCGCTCAATCAGGGCGTGGTGGGAATCCGTGGCACGCTGTCGGGGATCGATCCCACCGGGGCCAGATTCGAAACGCGCCTGGTCTCGGAGGATCACACGATCCCTTGGCAGAGCTGGGAGGCCCAGGTTGGCAAGGACGGCTTTCAGGGCAGCCTCACGGCGCCGGCAGGCGGATGGCAGCGTTTGGAGGTGAGAGTCTCGAAAAACGGTCAGGTGCTGGCCGGAGCAGGCGTGGACCACCTCGGCATCGGTGAAGTCTTTGTCGTCGCCGGACAATCCAATTCCGCCAATCATGGAGAGGAGAAACAAAGCACCCAGACCGGCCGCGTGGCCTCATTCGATGGCACCAGCTGGCAATTGGCGAATGATCCCCAGCCGGGCGCGAGCGGTCGGGGAGGGAGTTTCATGCCGCCGCTGGGCGACGCGATGGTGCGGCACTTCCGGGTGCCGGTCGGTTTCATTCCCTGCGGTATCGGTGCGACCAGCGTGCGGGAGTGGCTGCCCAAAAACACGACCTTTCCGAATCCCCCCACCATCCTTACCCGCGTCGCACAACTCCCTGGTGGAGCCTGGGCCAGCAAGGGCGAGGCTTACGCGGCCTTTCTGACCCGCCTGAAAGCCGCCGGACCCCACGGATTTCGGGCCGTGCTCTGGCATCAGGGTGAGAGCGACGCCAATCAAAAAGATCCCACCCGGACGCTCACCGGCAGACTCTACCGGGAGTATCTTGAAAAAATGATCTGCGACTCCCGCAAGGAAATTGGCTGGGAAGCTCCCTGGTTTGTCGCCCTCGTGAGTTACCACGTCCCCGGTGACGAAGCCTCCTCCGACATCCGCGCCGCCCAGAAATCGCTCTGGACCGATGGGATCGCCCTCGAAGGTCCGGACAGCGACGCATTGAAAGGCAACCTCCGGGAACGCCAGGGCCAGGGCGTGCATTTCAGCGGCTCCGGACTGCGGGAACACGCCGCCAGGTGGATGGAAAAAGTGTCGCCTTGGCTGGAAGAACAGGTCCGCACCAAACGATGAGACCTTCACTCCGGGACGGCGCCATCAACAGCAGGACGGCCCACCACCAGGATCGTCAGAAAAAAGATACTTCCCTATCCCCCTCAAAGGTCCTAGCATCTCCCGGACCGGCTCCCCCTTGCGGCCATCCCCCGGGTTGGCACCATCTCCATTTTCCCCGCTCCCGACCTGACGCTGCCCTCATGAGACGACTGCTCCACCCGCTGCTGCTGTCCGTGGCTTGTGCCCTGACACAAGCCGGATCCGCCGCAACGCCCCGTCCGAACATCGTCTTCATCATGGCCGATGATCTGGGCTGGGCCGATCCCGGCTTCAATGGCGGAAATGCCGCGCTGACACCGAACATCGATCGCTTTGCCACCGAGGGAACACGGTTGACCCAGTTCTACATGACCCCGGTGTGCGCCACGACCCGTGCGGCCCTGATGACCGGGCGTTATCCCTTCCGGCAATGGATGGACTGGCGTTCCGAGGATTTCGGCAAGCCGGACTATCTGGAACTCCTCGGCATGAAGCTCGCTCATTTGCCAGATGGCACCCCGACCCGCCGGATCCTAGGCTTGCCAACCGAGGAGCGCACCGTGGCGGAGGCGCTCAAGGAGGCCGGTTACACCACGGCCCTGGTGGGCAAATGGCATCTCGGAGAATGGCTTCCCGGGCAACTGCCGATGGGACAGGGATTCGACCATCAATACGGCCATTACGGGTGGGGCATCGACTACACGACCCACACCATCCCCCACAATGCGCCCGCCATTTTCTGTGTCCATGACTGGCACCGCGACCAGCATCCGGTGCTGGAGAAAGGCTACTCGACCGATCTCATTGCCGATGAAGCCGTGCGTCTGCTGGGCCTCCAGTCGAAGGATCAACCCTTCTTCCACTACATCGCCTTCAACGCCATCCACGGCCCCTTGGAGGAAATCCCCCGCCATACCGACACGATGGACAAGCGCTCCGCGGCCATCAAATGCCTCGACGAAGGCCTCGGCCGCATCCTCGGGGCCATCGCGAAGAACGGATTCACCGAGAACACGCTGGTCATTTTCACCAACGACAACGGCGGTCTCACCGAAGAGGTCAACAAACCCTGGCGCGGCACCAAAAACACGACCTTTGAAGGCGGCATCCGGGTGCCCTTCATCGCCCGCTGGCCCGGACGGCTGAAACCGGGCGCCACCAACGACGCCCTGATCAATGTGACCGATCTCTTCCCCACGCTCGTCACTCTGGGCGGCGGCTCATTGCGGCAGAAACTTCTTCTCGATGGCATGGACATGAGCGCGGTGCTTCTGGAGAACAAGCCCAGCCCCCGCAAGGAGATCGTCATTGAAGTGTCCGGCAGCGTGCGCCTTCCCACCCTGCGCCAAGGTGACTTCAAACTGGTCGGCAAAGCACTTTACCACCTCACGGACGATCCCGGCGAAAAGTCGGACGTCGCCGCGCAGCACCCCGGGTTGGTGGCGGAGATGCAGGCCCGCCTGAAGGAGGTCGGCGCGCAACGCCCCCCGCTCGGGGAACTCCCCATCCTCATGGAACCCGCGTTGCCTTATGTCTATGGCCGTGACGAGAACCAGAGTGTGCCCGCCGATATCAAGGCCCATGTCGATGCCCTCCGGGCCACCCAGCCAAAAAGCTATCCCCCCGGACAATACCCCTGGCCCGGGGCTCCCAAAGACGGGAAAATCATCTACACCGGTGATGGCCGGTGCCCCGTAGCACGGCCATGAAATCCTTACCCCTGCTCTCTGTTCTCCTGCTCGCCTCCGCTTTGCTGCCTGCGGCCATGGCGGCGCAGCCGAACATCATCCTGCTCATGGGTGACGACCACGGCTGGGAGGAGACCGGCTACAATGGCCACCCTAACCTCAAAACTCCGATCCTCGATGAAATGGCGGCCACCGGACTCCGGTTCGAGAATTTCTATGCCGCGCATCCGAGCTGCTCCCCGACCCGTGCCAGCTTCATGACCGGTCGTCATCCCAACCGCATGGGCACCTTCACCCCCGGCTGTTCAATCCGCCCGGAAGAAACCACGATCGCCCAGATCCTCGGCAAAGCCGGTTACCATTGCGGGCATTTCGGCAAATGGCACCTTGGTCCGGTGAAAGCCGCGTCACCCACCAATCCAGGTGCAATGGGATTCCACGAATGGGTGTCGCACGACAATTTTTTCGAACTGAACCCATCGCTTTCGCGCAACGGCGAACCACCGGAGGTCATCCGGGGCGAGAGTTCTGAGATTCTCATCGAAGAGGCCATCCGTTTCATTGACCGCACCCGCCAGTCCGGTCAGCCGTTCTTCACCGTGGTCTGGTTCGGCTCACCGCATGAACCCTACAGCGGACTCCCGGCGGACCTCGCCCTTTACGACGAGTTGCCGGCAAAATACCAGGAAAAGAAGGTCAAACTCACCTCGAACGAAACGGGAGGTCCCACGACCCGTCCCCAAGGCGAAGTGCTGCGCGAACGCTATGCCGAAATCACGGCCATGGACCGCTCAATCGGGACGCTGCGGAAGCACCTTGCCTCCGAGGGACTCCGCGAGAACACACTTCTTTTCTATTGCGGCGACAATGGCACATCGGCCGATGGATCGCTCGTCACTCCGCACCGCGGGGTCAAAGGCCAAGTCTATGACGGCGGCACCTTGGTCCCCGGCCTGATCGAGTGGCCGGCCCGCATTCCCAAGCCCCGCAGCACCGCCGTCCGCGCGTCCACCAGCGATCTCCTGCCAACCCTCTGTGCCCTCACCGGCCAGTCGCTTCCCGACCGTCCCCTCGACGGCATTGACCTCACGCCCCTGCTCGATGACCGGATGACCGCGCGCTCCAAGCCTCTGTTTTTCTGGGATTTCAAGAGTGCCAACCTCCGCGGGGCGGAGCCCTACCTCGACCCGGAACTACAAAAAGGAACCACCCCTCTGGTCAAGCTCATGGGAGGCATCGCGACCCGCAATTTCACCAACTTCAAGCACCCCGGGATCACCGATGCCGATTACCTCGGTCCCCGTGCCATCATTGATGGCCGCTTCAAGCTCGTCATCCACGAGCAGAAAAAAGGCGCCCCCAAAAAGGAGCTCTTCGATCTCGAGGCCGACCCCGCAGAAAAGACCAATCTCCTTAGCCAACAGCCCGACACCGCCGGGTCATTGGAGGAGACGCTCCACCAATGGCAGGAATCCGTCCTCCACAGCCTCACCGGCGCGGATTATCCCCGGTGAGAGAGAGCACCCCGAACCCTCCCACATGAAACCCCACCCTGCTGCCTGGCTTCTGCTTGCCTGGTTCCTGACCGGAGCCGCGGCCTTGGCGGCGCGGCCCAACATCGTCGTCCTCTACGCCGACGACCTTGGTTACGGTGATGTCCATTGTTACCATCCCGGGTTGGGAAAAATCCCCACCCCGCACATTGACGCGCTGGCCTCCCAGGGGATGCGCTTCACCGACGGACATTCATCCTCCGGCGTCTGCTCACCTTCGCGCTACACGCTCCTCACCGGCCGCTATCACTGGCGTTCCCGTTTGCAAAGCGGCATCGTGGGTGTTTTCGGTCCTCCTTTGATCTCTCCCGACCGCATGACCATCGGCACTCTTGCCCGGCAACAGGGCTACCGCACCGCGGCCATCGGCAAGTGGCATCTCGGCTGGGACTGGCCCATTGATGATTCGCAGCGCCGATTCTTCCAGGGGGCAGGCAAGAAGGGAAACAAAGACGAGGCTCCCGTCCCCACGGAGGAACACCTGGCCGCGTGGCGAGGCGTCTTCACCAAGCCCATCCCCGGGGGACCGGTGACGCGGGGATTCGACAGCTACTTCGGCACCGATGTCCCCAACTGGCCACCCTACTGCTTCCTCGAGAATGACCGGACTCTGGGTATTCCCACCGACTTCCTGCCCCCGGAGGATTTTACAAACAACCTCGCCAGCACCCAGGGTCCCGCCCTCAAAGACTGGAACCTCAAAGGCATCCTTCCCGCCCTGGGCGAACACGCGGTGGATTTCATCGAACGCCAGGCGAAAACCCCGGAGCCTTTCCTGCTTTATCTCCCGTTTACCAGTCCCCACACTCCGCTGGCGGTGAATGATGATTGGAAGGACAAGAGCGGGATGAACCGCTATGCCGATCTGGTGATGGAGACTGACGCCGTCATCGGCCGTGTCCTGGAGGCTTTGGACAGAAGCGGTGCCGCCGGGAACACCCTCGTCGTTTTCACCAGCGACAATGGCTGCGCGCCTTACATCGGTGTCGGCGAGCTTGAAAAGATGGGACACCATCCCAGCGGACCTCTGCGCGGCTACAAGGCGGATGCGTGGGAGGGAGGCCACCGGGTTCCGTTCATTGTCCGCTGGCCCGGTGTCGTGAAATCCGGCAGTGTCTGCGACCAACTCGTGCACCAGGCCGATCTCATGGCCACCTTCGCCGAAATCCTCGATGCCAGACTTCCGGACAACGCGGGGGAGGACAGCTTCAGCCTGCTGCCGCTCCTCAAAGGCGGGGACGAGCCGGTTCGTGAAAACGCCGTCAGCGCTTCGATCAATGGCATCCCTGCGGTGCGCCTGGGTTCGTGGAAATACATCGCCGCGCCCGGCTCAGGGGGTTGGAGCAAAGGGGGCGACCAGAGCCAACCGGTCCAGCTCTACGATCTTTCAAGCGATCTCGGTGAAGCCAAAAATCTTGCCGCCGTGGAACCCGGAAGGGTTGCCGGGATGCAATCCCTACTTGAAAAGCTGATCACCGCAGGCCGCAGCACCAAAGGACTTCCACAGAAAAATGACGTCGCCGTGCGCCGTCATCCCGCAAAACCCGTCACCCTGGAGCAAAAGCCCAGATGAAACCCTTTTTCCAGCCACCCTCCCTGTCTGTTCGCAAACCAAACCCCATGAAACTCCTCCTCCTCATCCTGTTGTCATTCGCTGGCGTTGCCAGTGCCGCTCCCCTTGTTTTTGAAGGCACTGAAGGCCCCGGCAAAGGCAGGCACATCGTTTTTCTGGCAGGCGATCATGAATACCGCTCCGAGGAGTCCCTGCCCGCTCTGGCCCGGCTCCTCGCCAAGCATCAGGGATTCAAATGCACGGTGCTGTTCAACATCGATCCCGCCACCGGCGAAATTGTCGCGGGCAACTCGAACATGCCGGGGATGGAGGCGCTCGACACCGCCGACCTCGCGGTGGTGTTCCTGCGGTTCCAGGACTTCCCGAAGGAACAAATGCAGCATTTCGATGCTTATCTGAACCGGGGAGGCCCCGTCGTCGGGATGCGGACCGCGACTCATGGTTTCAAGATGGGACAGGACGCTCCCTTCCCAAAATACTCCTTCGACTTCAAAGGACCGGAATATGAGCTGGGCTTCGGCCACCAGGTGCTAGGACAGACCTGGGTGGGTCATTACGGCAGGAACCACTCACAAAGCACCCGCATCAGCATCGTCGAGAAGATGAAAGACCATCCGATCCTGCGCGGGGTGAAGGACGTCTGGGTCCAGGCCGGCGGGTATGTCGGAAAACCGACCGATGGAGATGTGCTGACCATGGCTCAGCCCCTCAATGGCATGACCCCGGAGTCACCCGCCGACGAAACCAAGCCGCCGATGCCGTCCGAATGGACCCGCACCTACCAGTCCGCCTCCGGCAAAAAAGGCCGCGGCTTCACCTCGCTGTATGGCACGTCCGAGGACATCACCAATGACGGCTACCGCCGCCTCCTGGTGAACGGCATGCTTTGGTCCCTTGGGATGGAGGAGGCCATCAAGCCGGACCTGGACATCTCTTTTGTGGGCCCCTTCAAACCCAACACTTTCGGCGGAGGAAGCTACGCGCGGGGAATCAAGCCGGAGATGTACTCGGGCTGGGAGAGTCCGATCCCGGCGAACAGCAAGACCAAGGATCCCCAGGCCAAACCGGCCAAGAAGGAGAGCCAGAAAGCCCAACGGGATGACAAGAAGGTAACCAAGCCGGCGAATGCCGCCAATCCCGCGGGGCCTTCCGCGCCAGCTCTAGTCACAGGCAAACCGGCCCGCTTTGTCCGCATCGAGTTGCCCGGTGACAAGCGCATTCTTACCCTGGCGGAAGTGGAAATCCTGAGCGGTGGCAAAAACGTCGCGTCCGGGGCGAAAGCCACACAATCCAGCAGCAATGGGGGAGCAGTGGCAGCCAAGGCGCTCGACGGCAACAAGGATCCCGACTACAACAAAGGAGGACAGACTCATACCTCCAATGCGGGAACCACGAATCCCTGGTGGGAGGCCGATCTTGGCACCGCAAAGGACATCGAGAAAATCGGCATCTGGAACCGCCAAGGGTTCGAGGCCCGGCTCGATGGATTCACTCTGACCCTACTGGATGAGGACCGAAAAGAAGTGTTCCGCATCAGCGGCGTGGACGCCCCGGAAGCGATGGAGATCGATGTCAAAAACCAGGGCAAGCCGGTCTACTTCACCTTCGCCGGCAAACCGGGCAAACCCGCCTCCAAGCAAGGCGGCGCCAAGCCTGCGGAGACCACCAAAGAGCCCGAGCTGGCCCCGGTGCCGGAGGACTACCGTGATCCGGCGACCTTCGCCTTCGCCAAGAACGATGTCGTCGCCATTGTCGGAAATGGCTTGCCGGACCGCATGCAGCACGATGGCTGGATGGAAACGCTGCTGCAAAGCCAGATTCCCGGCCAGCAGGTGAGTTTCCGCAACATGAGCGCGAGCGGGGATCGACCCGGTTCTTTCCCGCGCAGCAAAGGCCACATCCACATGACCGACTATCTGCGCCACGTCAAAGCCGACGTGGTGTTCGGTTTCTTCGGCTACAACGAATCGTTTGATGGAGTCGAAAAGGCGGATGATTACCGCAAGACACTCGTCGAGTTCGTGCGGTATGTCCGGGGAACCAAAGCCAATGGCCGGAGTTTTCCCCGAGTCGTGCTCTTCAGTCCCATCGCCCATGAGGACACCCACAACGTCAACGTGCCCGACGGCAAAACGCACAACCTGCAGCTTGAGGCCTACACCAAAGCCACCGAAGCCGCCGCCAAAGAAGCCGGGGTGGCCTATGTCGATCTCTTCCATCCCACGCAGGAACTTTTCAAGGACGCCAAGACACCGCTCACCATCAACGGGGTACACCTGACACCGGAAGGCAACCGCCAGCTCGCCGAAGTGATCGCCAAGGCCCTGACCGGCAAGGAAGTCGCCGCCGCGCCCTCGCTGGATGCGCTGCGCGAGGCGGTCCTCGACAAAGATTACCACTGGAACAACCGCTACCGCGCCCGCGATGGCAATGATGTCTGGGGAGGACGTTCCACCCTGACTTTCACCAATGATCAAAACAACGCCGTCGTCCTCCAGCACGAGCAGTCCATGCTCGATGTCATGACCGCCAACCGAGACGAACGCGTCTGGGCTCTGGCCACCGGAAAGGACAAGACCATTGACGACAGCAATGTCCCCAAACCCATCGAAGTCATCTCCAACGTGGGCGGCAAAAGCAAAAGCTCGAGCGCGATGAAGGAAGGCACGCTGAACTACATCAGCGGCGAGGAGGGAATCAAGCACATGGCCGTCGCCAAAGGATTCGAGGTGAACCTCTTCGCCGATGAATCACGGTTCCCCCAGCTCGTCAATCCGGTGCAGATGCAGGTCGATGGCAAAGGCCGTCTTTGGGCATCAGTCTGGGGGACCTACCCAAAGTGGGAACCCCTCAAGCCCATGAACGATGCCCTGCTGATCCTGCACGACGACGACAAGGACGGCAAGGCTGACCGGGTCACGGAGTTCGCCAAGGTCCAGAATCCATTGGGTTTCGAATTCTGGAATGGCGGGGTTCTGGTGACCTGCCCCCCGGAGATCCTCTTCCTCAAAGACACCGACGGCGACGACATCGCCGATGAACGCACCATCATGCTGCAGGGTCTGGATTCCTCCGACACCCACCATGGGGCGAACAATCTCGTCTATGGACCGGATGGAGGCATCTACTGGCAGAGCGGTGTCTTTATGGTGCACAACCACGAGCATCCCTGGGGGCCGTCCCTGCAGGCGGAAGCCTCCGCGATGTACCGGTTTGATCCGCGCCGCTTCACCATCGCGATGCATGCGGCCAATTCGCCCAATCCCCACGGCATTTCTTTCGACACCTGGGGATACCACTATGCCACCGACGGCACCGGTGGACGCGCCTACCAGGTGCGCCCGGAAGGGAGCGGCTTCAAAATGCACGAACTCCTGAAAAAAGAAGTGCGTCCCGTGACCGCGAGCGAGATCGTTTCCAGCACCCATTTCCCCGAATCGATGCAGGGAGATTTCCTGATCTGCAACGTCATCGGATTCCTGGGGATCAAGCACTACCATCTTGAGCGGAACCCCGAAACCGGTGCGGTCTGGGGCGAGCCGGCGGGGGATGAGCTCACCGTCACCACCATCCAGGCTGATGGCAGCAAGGTGGAGGAAAAATCTCGCGGACTGCTCATGAGCGGGGACAAAAATTTCCGCCCCTCGGACGCCATTTTTGGGGAGGACGGCGCCCTCTATTTCGCAGACTGGCACAACGTCATCATCGGACACATGCAGCACAATGTGCGTGACCCCAACCGCGACCACCAGCACGGCCGGATTTACCGCCTGACCGCCACGGGGCGTCCCCTGCAGAAGCCGGTGGCCATTGCCGGCCAGCCAATCCCTGCACTTCTCGACAACCTGAAACACCCCACCGACGGCGTCCGTCAGCGCACCCGTGTGGAACTGAGCGGTCGTGACACCAAGGAAGTCATCGCCGCCACCCAGCAGTGGATGAAACAGTTCGATCCCGCCAAGAAAGAGGACGCTCATCCGCTGCTCGAAGCCCTCTGGGTCCACCAGCAACACAACGTCCGGAACGTCGAGCTGCTCGGCCAACTCCTCAAATCTCCTGAACCTCATGCCCGGATTGCGGCCAACACGGTGCAGCATTTGTGGTTCAATGTGGAGGCATCCATGCATGGAGGGCTCGTGGCCGGGGAAGTGGAAGCCGCCGCCGGCAAGTCCGGCATCCTCTCCGACACGCCCGAACTGACCACCATCCGCATCGCCACCGTTCCGGAGCGTCTCACTTATGACGTGAAAGAGCTCACTGTGACCGCCGGAAAAAAAGTCCGCCTCACGTTCGCCAATCCGGACTTCATGCCGCACAACATTCTCCTGGTGAATCCCGGGAAGATCGACGAACTGGCCAACAAGGCCCTCGCTCTGGGGGCCAAGGGCTTCGAGAATGGATTCATCCCCGAAAGCCCGGACATCATTTGGCACAGCCAGTTGCTCGACCATGGGAAGGAAGAAATCATCGAATTCACCGCCCCGGCAAGGCCGGCCGACTATCCTTACTTCTGCTCTTTCCCCGGGCACCACATCATCATGCGCGGGGTGCTCAAAGTGAAGTGAGCGGCGCTGCCGGTCTCGGAACGAACCCATGACCAGATCTCTCCTGCTCGCCTGTTGTTTGGGACTGGCGTCCGCCTCGGGCGCGGCAGCCCCCCGTCCCAACATCATCGTCATCCTCGCCGATGACATCGGCGAGCAGCTCGACCTCGCCGCCTCGGAGCCCGGCAAACTCGCGGAGTTGAAAGCCCTCTACCAAGCTTGGAGTGACGAAGTCGATGCGGACTGCCGCAAACTCGGGCTGGCTCCGAAATTTCCCAACGTCCCTCCTGCTCAAAAACGTGGGAAGTAGATGGGCCCGCCGGATATGGGCTCCGCCCCGCAGGCATCCCATCCTCCCGCCTTCACCGGATACGCCGCTGAAATCCTCTCCAAAATCCCAACATTCCAACCGCATGCGTCACCGACCAGGACTCCTCTCCAATGCCATCCCCGGGCTCCTCTGGGGTCTTTTCCTGCTGTCAGCTTCCCGGGCTGTGGAACCCGTTCCGGACCGTCTGGTGGTCCTGACCTTTGATGATTCGGTCGCCAGCCATGCCACCTTCGCGGCCCCACTGCTGAAGAAATACGGCTTCGGAGCGACTTTCTTCATCACCGAAGGTTTCGAATTCACTTTGGACAAGAAGCATTACATGACCTGGGAACAGATCAAGGCGCTCGACACCACCGGCTTTGAAATCGGCAATCACACCCGGCGTCATACAGGAGTGGGGAAACAGTCCTCCGAGCAGATCGCCGCCGACATTCAATACATCGAGCAGCAATGCCAGGCCCAGTGGATCGCCCTGCCCAGGAGCTTCTGTTATCCGGGATATCAGACGAGCGTGGAGGCCGTGAAGATCCTGAGGGATCGCGGGTACCGCTTCGCCCGGGCCGGCGGAGCCCAAGTCTACGATCCCGCCAAGGATGAGCCCCTGACCCTGCCACAAGCTTTCGACGGAAAGCCGGAAAGCACGCTGGAACAGTTCAAAGCCGCCGTGGCCGGAGCCCGCGATGGAAAGATCGCGGTGATGACCTTTCACGGCGTGCCCGACATCAAGCATCCCTGGGTGAACACCGATCCCGAAAAATTCGCGCAATACCTCGACCATTTGAAACAGGAAGGCTGCAAAGTGGTCGCCCTCCGAGAGTTGGAGCGGTATCTGGCTCCGCAACAGCCCTGATCCTTTCTCTTTCTCCCCTCCTATCCAGCCATCTCCATGAACGGGTTCCGGTGTCTCCTGATTCTGCTCCTCCTCACGGTCCGTGTCCGGGCGGCGGAGAGCGAAACGCATTTACTCTACGTCGCCACCCCAGGCATCCGCAACGACCTCGCTTGGGGAGGGCACGGGGTGCTGGTTTTCGACATGGATGAGGGCCACAAATTTGTGAAACGGATTGCCTTTAGTGACCCCGATGAAAAGGGCGCTCCCCGAAACGTGAAGGGAATTTGTGCGAATGCCGCCACCCGGCGCCTGTTCATCAGCACGACCCATACGCTGTCATGTCTCGACCTGGTTTCCGGTGAGTTGCTCTGGCGAAAACCCTTTGACGGAGGCTGCGACCGCATGTCCATGACTGCGGACGGGAGGTTCCTTTACCAACCGTCTTTCGAGAAGGACTTCTGGAACGTGGTGAACGCGGTGGATGGCAGCCTCCTGAAACGGATCAACACACCACAGACCGGGGCGCACAACACGGTGGTCGACGCTTCCGGAGCGCATGCCTACCTCGCCGGACTGCGCTCGCCGATGCTCAGGGTGGTCGACACGGCCACACACGGGATCGTGAAAGAAGTCGGCCCCTTCAGCGCGCCCATCCGTCCCTTCACTGTGAATGCCAAAGGCTCGCTCTGCTTTGTCAATGTGAACGGCCTCCTCGGCTTCGAGATCGGTGATACCTCGACAGGCAAAATGCTGCACCGGGTCGAAGTGCGGGGCTTCTCCCAAGGACCGGTCAAACGTCATGGCTGTCCGAGCCATGGCATCGGCCTGACCCCGGATGAACGGGAGATCTGGGTTTGCGACGGGTTCAACCAGCGGGTGCATTATTTCGACGCGACGGTCATGCCGCCCAAGCAGCTCGGCAGCATCGTCTGCCGTGACGACCCCGGCTGGGTCACCTTCAGCCTGGACGGCCGCTTTGCCTATCCCTCCAGCGGCGAGGTCGTCGAGGTGGCGGCAAACCGGGTCCTCACCACCCTTGAGGATGAGCAAGGCCGGCATGTCGCCAGCGAGAAACTGCTCGAAATCGATTTCCAAGACGGCCTTCCGGTGCATCAGGGGGACCAGTTCGGACTCGGTCGGAAACACGGAATGCAACCGATCACAGGGCCATGAAGTTCCTCGCATTGGCATCTCCCCCTTTCCTGAAAAAATGAACCGTCCCCACCCTGCCAGGGGATCCTGAACGGATGAAGCTCCTGAAATTCATGGTCGGGGCACAGGCGCTGTTTGTGGCACTGCCTGTGCCGTCGTGCGCGGAGGAGGATGCTGCCGCGCAGGTCCCTCCCGGGGCAAAGCTGAGCTTTCTCGAAAACGGCCAGATCAAGGTGGGCGTGGATCTCACCCACGGGGGGGCCGTGGTGTTCCTGGCGAAGCCGGGGGGGCAAAACCTGATCAACAACTTCGACCTCGGCCGCCAGGTGCAGCTGTCGTTTTTCTCCGGTCCAGTGCCCTTCCGTGCGGATGGTCAAGAGCCGGCCAAGCATTGGTCACACCTTGGCTGGAACCCCATCCAGTCGGGTGACGACTTCAAAAATCCTGGCCGACTGATCGCCCACGAGAATGACGGCCACATTCTCCATGTGAAGTGCCAGCCCCTGCAATGGCCCCTCAACCATGTGCCCGGCGAATGCACCTTCGATTCCTGGCTCGAACTCGACGGCCCCGTGGTGAAAGTCCGGGCCCTCCTCAGCAACGCGCGACCGGACCACACCCAATATCCTGCCAGACTCCAGGAACTGCCGGCGGTGTATGCCAACGCGTCTTTCCACCGGGTTGTCAGTTACACCGGGGCGAGTCCCTTCACCGGCGACGCCGTCACTGAGGTGCCCAAATCCACCGGCGAGCATCCATGGACCTTTTGGCACGGAACCGAGAACTGGTCGGCCCTGTTGAACGCGGACAACCAAGGCCTGGGACTGGTCACCCCCGGAAGGATCTTCTTCACTGGAGGCTTCGCGGGGCAGCCCGGACCGAACGATCCATTTGGCAATGCCACCGGTTACCTCGCCGGGCAGGCATGGGAAATCCTCGACCACAACATCTCATTCGAATTCCGCTACGAACTGGTGGCCGGAAGCTTGGAGGAGATCAGGGCCCGCGCGACGGCGGTGCGTTCCACGGTGCTTCCCGCCTGGACTTTTTCTGGCGACCGCCAGGGTTGGCACCACGCCCGCATCACCGACCGGGGCTGGCCGATCACGGGCATGCTCGATTTGACACCGCAACAGGACGATCCACACTTGATCAGCCCATTCACTTTCTGGAAGGCCGCAGAGGCGCCCTTCCTCCTCATCGAAGCCGCTTGGAGCACCCCGCACCGAACCGGCACGGTATACTGGCAGCACCTCGGAGAAGAATCCCCCGCCGCCACAGACCATCTCGACTTCCCCCTCCACCCGGACGGAAAGTTCCATTTGCTGAGCATCCGCCTCGCCGACAACCCATCCTACGGGGGGCCTATGATCCGCCTCCGACTCGACCCTGTTCCGGCCGGTTCTGCTGACGATCGGATCCGGATCAAATCCATCCGACTCAGCAAAACCCCTCAATGACCCTCCGCGATCGCGCAGAACATGATTTTCCAATCCCAACAAGGCCGGATGATGTTATGAAAAACCCCGCCTTTTCCTTCCACCCCGCCTGTCTCATGAAAACCACCTTCCTCCCAGTCTGCGTCCTGCTGCTTTCCCAACTGCCGCTGCATGCCCAAACCGCATCTCCTCCCCCGAAAGGAGAACCCACCAATGCAGCGGAGGCGGCAGCACAGAAGGCGGCCGCGGAAAAAGAAATCGACGCCAAATACCAGGAGTTGGTGTCCCGGTTGCCGGAGGACCAGCAGGCTTGGGAACGCGTCCTCCAGGAACAGCTGGGCGGCTTCTACCTCCCGATCCACAAACGCGAAAAAATTTCCGGACGATCCAGTGCGTGGGATTTTGGGACGGATGACCCGAAGTTACCCCGGGTGCTCTTGATCGGAGACTCGGTGTCCCGGGGCTACACTCAGGCCGTGCGCAAGGCCCTGACCGGAAAAGCCAATGTGCACCGTGCCCCGGCCAACTGCGGCCCCACGGCAAGCGGCATCAAAAACATCGAAACCTGGCTCGGAAACGACCAGTGGGACGTGATACATTTCAATTTCGGCATCCATGACCGCAACACCCCGTTGCAGGACTATACCGGACGTCTCGATCAACTGGTCGAACGCCTGGCCAAAACGGGTGCCAAGTTGGTTTGGGCGACCACAACCCCGATTCCAGACACTCCGGAGGGCAAGCAAACCGCCTCGTCCATCGTGGAGCGGAACAAAGCTGCCCGTGAGGTGATGGCAAAACACGGCGTCGCCACGGATGACCTTTTTGGGGCCGTAACCCCGCACCTTGCGGAGTATCAGAATCCGAATGACGTTCACTTCAACGGCCCCGGATACGACTTCCTGGGACGACAAGTCGCCCTGTCGATCGAGACCGCACTGAAGTGACCCCGGTCCGGCCCATTCCCTGTCAATTTCCCCCGATTTCATGACCAAAGCCATTCTCCCTGCATTTCTGATCCTCCTGGCCGGGTTCGTCTCCGCTGCAGATTCCTCCCCCAAGGCTTCCGTCTATCATGATCCGTCCCCCCAGCGGTATGATCTGACGAAGCGAGCCAGCGAGATCGACCCCCGGACCCGCGAGCACCCCGAGATCGACTTTCTGTTCGCCGGCAAGGACGGTAAAGTCCGTGATCTGGAACACGCCACCGTGGACACCCGCGTCGCGCCACAGGGGAAACTGGTGATCTGGTTGATGGACCACAATGCGGGACTCTTCGAACGGGTCGCCTCCTACGGTCTCCACGGCATCCAGGTGAGTTATGCCAACCGTTGGTTTTCAGGTCTGAGCAAGGAAACGCTCAACGATGGCACCAGCCTGGGAAAAATCCGCCTGGAAGCGGCAACCGGTGAGGATCACAGTCCGTTGGTCAGCATACCCCGTCCTGATGGGATGATGGAGCGGGCGCTGCAATTCGTGAAGTGGCTCGACAAAGAGAATCCGCAGGGTCAATGGGGACAGTTTCTTAGCAGTGACGGGCAGGGACTGCGGTGGGAAAATGTCATCATGAGCGGCATTTCCCACGGCAGCACGACGGCGGCGCGGTTTGCGATCCACCAAAAGGTGGGCCGGGTGGTCATGTTCTCCGGTCCCCGGGACAATACGGAAACCTGGCAGGGATTTCCTTCGGCGACGCCTTCCAACCGGTTCTTTGGCTTCACCCATGTGCTGGACGGAGGGTGGACGGGCGACCACTACTGCCGCTCCTGGCAGATGCTGGGATTGCACCAACACGGCGCGATCGTCAATGTGGATCACGCCATGCCTCCCTTCGCCAACACCCGGAGGCTCATCACCGACAGCGATGTCAAAAACGATCCCGGCCGGGCCCACACCACTGTGGTGCCCGGAGGCAGCGCGGGGAAGGATGCCTCGGGCGGTTTCATCCATGAGGAGGTCTGGCGGTATCTGTTCAATCATCCGGTCGATCGCACGGGGTCCCCGGTGCCGCTGGATCCTGATTGTGAGATGAACCAGAGGAAGTAAGCAACGCTTCGGCATCATGCGACTCGCACCTCCTTTCCTGGCGGCCTTGTTCGTCGCCCCGTCACTGGTCCGGCCCGCGGAAGAGCCCCCTCACCCCGCGATTCCGGACAAGCACCGTTCCCTTTTCAAAGAACACTGTGTGAGCTGTCATGGCCCGGAGAAACAAAAGGGAAAGTTTCGCGTCGATGATCTGCCATTCCAGATCACGGGCTTGGAAGTGGCCGAGAAATGGCAGAAGATTCTCAATGCCATGAACTCCGGCGACATGCCGCCGGAGGACGAAAAGCAGCCCGGCAACGAAGCCAAGGCTGATTTGCTCGAGGATCTGTCGAACGCGATGGTCTCGGCGCGGCGCACCCTCAACGACCAGCACGGGGTGATCACGATGCGGCGGCTCAACCGGCGCGAATACAAGAACACCTTGCGGGAATTGCTCGGGGTCGAGATCAACGTCTCCGATTTGCCAACGGACACCGGCACGGGAAGCTTTGACACCTTTGGATCGGATCTTTTCATGTCGGCGAACCAGTTCGAGCAGTACCAGACTCTCGGCCGGGAAGCGCTGGAGGAAGCCTTCGTGTGGCAGGCGGCGGAAGGAGAACACCGGAAGCTCCGCTATGAGGTGGAGGACACGCTGAAGACCATCACCAAGACCTATCAGGACAACCTGGATGCGCTGGAGCGTGCCACCCAATGGGCGAAGGCGGTCGACGAGGCAGCGGCCCGGCCGGAGAATGCCGAAGTCGTTGCCGCAATCCGGAAGGAAGCAAAGAACGATGACTTTTTCCGCCGAGAATGGGCCCGGATCCAAGGCGCGCCCGCTCCGGAGACCTTCGGTTTTCAGACCGTGGAAAACAACGCGGACAAGGCCAACCGGGCGCTCGGTTATGCCGCCAAGATGGGCACAGGCTACATGCGCCCCTATCACGAGCATTACCTGGGCCAGCCGCATCTCGACACCGGCGCCTACCTGACCATCATGGCGGGCAACGACATCGGCAATGATACCCTGTCGATCTACGTGCCGCCGAGTTGGCCGGTGGGAGATTACACCGTGCGCGTGCGGATCGCGGCGACGGAGCAGGCCCCGCCGGAGCGGCGTTTCATCGAATTCGGCACGCATCCGCGCAATGGCCAGGTGATGAGCACGCACGAGGTCACCGGGACACTGGCAGCGCCGCAGATCATTGAAATCCCCCTGACCCTGACCAAGGATCACGTGGACCGCGACAATCGCACCCTCTTCATCCGCGAAAAGGGCAGCAACGACCACTACACACAGACCCGTCGCATTTTCAACGAAGGCAAAAGCAAAAACGGCATCGGCCCGGAGCTGGCGATCTGGGTGGACTGGATGGAGATCGAACGGAAATCAAAAACTGCGTCCGGTGTGGCAAAGTTCGGCATCGGCAACAACCGGCAGGTCGGCTCCGTGTCGGCGAATGGCCTGGGCAAAGTGCGTTATGAGTGCGAGACCGCCAATGACAAGGTCTCCAACTATGTCGCCTACACCATCGATGCCCGGGAGCGCGCGCGTCAGTGGGTCAAAGCGGTGGAGGAAGCCGCCGCGAAACCGGACAACACAGACATCGTCGCCCGACTGAAGAAGGAATCGAAGAACGACGCCATCTTCCGGCGCTCCTGGGACAAAATCCCCGGAGCCCCGAACCCCCGCACGTTCGGCTTCGACAAGAAGGGTGAAAACGATGCGGACATGGCGAACGATTCACTCGGCGAGAACTGGCAGAAGTATCACGAATACTACCTGAGCCGACCCGCACTGGACCAGGGCGCGTATCTCGGCACCCCGACGATGCATCCCGCCGTGATGGCGCTGGGCTTTCTGCAATTGCCCGTGCCGGCGGAATGGCACAGCGGCGATTACGTGCTCCGGGTGCGCCTCGCGGCGGCGAAGGAAGCACGGCCCGAACAGCGCTTTCTTGAAGCCGGCATGCACCCGCGCAATGGCATGGTGAGGGCGACTTTCGAAGTGACCGGAACGATGGAGGCGCCGCAGATTGTCGAGATGCCATTCACGCTCACCCGGGTGCAGGACGATCCCGGTGACCGCACGCTGTTCATCCGCGAGAAAGGCGCCTGGGACAACAATGAGGAAGGGGGGCGCAAACGCCAGGAAGCCGTGAAGCGCAATGGCATCGGTCCCGAAGCGGTGCTGTGGATCGACTATATGGAGATCGAGCGCCTCGATAGCGTCGCCAAGATCGGCGCACCCGGTCTCGCTTCCCTGGAGATCCCCCTGGATGACGCCACCGCCGCACCTGCCGCGGCGGAGGTGCGGGCCGCCATCCAGCGTTTCGCCACGGTGGCTTTCCGCGGCACCGAGCCCCCCTCGGGCTATCTGGAACGCCTGACGATGATCTATGACTCGCAATTGAAAGCGGGCGGCAAGCACAGCAACGCGCTGAAAGAGACACTCGCGGTGGTCCTGTCATCCCCCATGTTTCTCTACCTCGCCGAACCGGCAGCCGATGAAAAACGCCGCCCGCTCACCGGCCAGGAACTCGCCACCCGCCTCTCCTATTTCCTCTGGGGCGCCCCGCCGGACGAGATCTTGCTCCAGTTGGCGAAGCAGGGTGAATTGATGAAGCCCGAGGTCCTCGCCGCGCAAACCGCACGCCTGCTCGACGATCCCCGATCGGGTGACCTCGTGCAAGGCCTGGTCTCCCAATGGCTCGGCATGGACCGGCTTGATTTTTTTGAAGTGAACCGTCCGAAATTTCCGCGCTTCGACGACAGCACCAAGCTTGCGGCGAAGCACGAGGTCTATGAAACCTTTGCCCACCTGCTCAAGCACAATGCCCCGTTGAACGATCTGCTGAAGGCGGATTACGTCGTCATCAATCACCTCCTCGCCGATTTCTACGGCATCCCCGGAGTAGAGGGCGATGCCTTTCAAAAAGTGGCCCTCCCGGAAAACTCGCCTCGCGGGGGACTGCTCGGCATGGCCGCCATCGCCGTCATGGGTGGCAATGGCGAGCGAACCTCGCCCGTCGAACGCGGTGCGTGGGTGCTGCGCAAGCTCCTCAACGACCCTCCGCCTCCCGCGCCGGCCAACGTTCCCCAGATCACCCGCCTTGCCGGGAAAGTGCTGACAACCCGCGAACGTCTCCAAATGCACCAGGAGGACGCCCAATGCGCCAGTTGCCATCGCAAGATCGATCCCATTGGTTTCGGCCTCGAGAACTTCGATGCCGTGGGTCAGTGGCGCACCGAGGACAGTTACCAGGTCATGGATGAGAAAGGTCAACCCGTCAAAGGCGCGAGCAAAACCTGGCACATCGAAGCCAATGCCGCCATCCACAAAGGCCCCGAGTTCAAAGACTTCTTTGGGCTGCGAGACTTCATCGCGGGACAGTCCGTGGACTTTGCCACAGGCTTCAGCGGGGTGCTCATCCAATACGCCCTCGGACGCCCCATTGGCTTCCGGGATGAGCCTCTGATCTCGGACATGCTCACCGCCGCCAGGAAGGAAAATTTCGGACTGCGCACGTTTGTTCAGTCTCTCGTCGCCAGCAAAGAGTTTCACACGAAGTAATTCAGCACCATGAAGAACACACGCCGCCGCCTCCTCCAATCCTCCACCGCCGTCATCGCCCTGCCGATGCTGGAATCGCTTGGATTCAGCCGCTTCGCTGCCGCAGCGGCCCCTGCCGCGCCACCGAAACGCCTGATCTTCCTCGGGTTCGGCTGGGGGATCACGGAGAGCACCTGGTATCCCGACATCAAGACACCTGGATCGGACTATCAGCTGCCGGTGGGACTCAAGCCGTTGGAGCGCCACAAGGCGGACATTTCGGTGGTGCAGGGGCTTTGGAACAAATACTCGAACGAAGGGCACTGGGGCAGCACCATGTGGCTCACGGGGGCCAATCGCTACGCCCAGCCGGGACAGAGCTTCCACAACAGCATCAGTGCGGACCAGGTCGCAGCGGCGCAGCTCGGTCTGGAGACGCGGTTTTCCTCCCTGCAGTTCAATGGCAGCCAGACGGGCGATCTCAGCGGTCATGGCCCGGGATTGTCGATGGCCTGGGATGTCAGCGGAAAACCGGTGGGCGGCCAAAACGGGCCCTTGGCGGCTTTTCACCGGCTTTTCGCCAAAGACAGCACTCCTATCGAACAACAGAAGGCCATGCTGGCCCAAAAACGCAGCGTGCTGGACGCGGTGCTCGACAATGCGAAGTCACTCCGGCGCGGGCTGGCCAAGAACGACAATGCCAAGCTCGATGAGTACTTCCAGGGCATCCGCGACATCGAAATCCGGCTTGCCAAAGAAGAGCAGTGGATGGGGGTCCCACAACCAAAAGCCCCGCTTCCCGAGCCCCAGGCCGGCGTGGACGGGCGCGGGGAAATCAAGCTCATTTACGACATCATGATCGCTGCAATGCAGACCGACAGCACCCGGGTGATGACTTTCCGCCAACCGGTGAACACCCTGCTGACGGCGCTGGGGATCAAAGTGCATCCGCACGACATGAGCCACTACCACACCACACTCGGCGAAAAGCTCGACGCCTCGCAACGGCGGGATCTCGCGCAGAGCGAACTGCTGGCGGGCTTCCTCGACAAGCTCAAAGCCACCAAGGAAGCCAATGGCAGCAGTCTTTTTGACAATGTCGCCCTGGCCTACGGCAGCAACATTCGCACGGGTCATGAACTGAGCAATTGCCCCACCATCCTCACCGGCGGAGGAGCGGGTTTCAAACTCGGCCAGAACATCGTTGCACCCAAGGACACGCCACTCTGCAATGCGTGGCTCACCATGCTGCAGGGGATCGGTGTCGCCGCGGAGCGCCATGGTGACAGCACCGGTGTTCTGAAAGAAATTCTGGCCTGAGGCCGCCTTGGGATTCTTGGAACCGGAACCTCTCCAACAGATGACAAAAAGAGCCCTGCTTGCCGCCACCATCTTCCTCAGCCAGCTCTGCGCCGCGCCGGCATCCTCATCCGCGGCGGAAACCCCGGCGGAAAACGATGCCCGCCTCCATGCCGACGGCAAGGGCTGGGGACTCGACAAGGCCAAGGTCACCGATCCCTCCCGCCCCCGGGTCCTGCTGGTCGGCGACTCCATTCTCAACGGCTACCGCGCCCAGGTCATCAAGTCCCTCGAGGGAAAGGCCTACGTCGACACCTGGGTCAATCCCTACAATCAGTCGGAACACCTCAACAAGCTGCTTGCGGAGGTCCTGAAGCAGGGTCCCTATGACGTGATCCATTTCAACATGGGCCTTCACGGATGGCAGGAAGGCCGCATCAAAGCCGGGACCTTCGACCCCCTGACAAAAGCCTACGTGGAGGTCATCAAACGCCGGCTGCCCAAGGCACGCCTCCTCTGGGCCAGCAGCACACCGGTCACGGTGAAGGATCTTCCGACGCAACTCAATCCGGAGATCAACCCCATCATCATCGACCACAACCGCCGGGCCGCTGGCGTCATGAAGGAGTTGAACGTGCCGGTCAATGACTTCTATTCCCTGCTCGTCACCAAGCTGGAGTTGGCCCGGGGCGATCAATTCCACTGGAAACCGGAAGCCTATCAAATTCTCGCCCAAGCCGTGACCGAATCGGTCCTGCGGGAATTGGGAACCGGTGCCGTGAAGTGATACTGCCAAGTCCCCCCGCTCCAGCGAGAAATCAACTCCCCTTCCCCGATCCACTGATGTCGAACCGCCGCACCCCACTCCTTGCCGCCGCCCTTCTGCTTGCCCTGGGCTCCGCCGTCCACGCCCAGACACCCCCGCCAGTCGATCCGGAGTTTCCTCCCCAACCACCGGTCCTGGCCAAAACACCCCAGGAAGAAGCCCGGACCTTTCAACTTCCACCCGGCTACCGCATGGAGCTCGTCCTGAGCGAACCCGACATCGCGGAGCCCGTCTGCATGGCCTTCGATGGCAACGGCCGCCTCTACGTGGCCGAAATGCGGGCCTACATGCAGGACATCGATGGGACTGATGAACACGCCCCGGTCAGCCGGGTTTCAGTCCACTGGTCCAGCAAGAACGATGGCATCTTCGACCAACACCGCGTCTTTGCCGACAAGCTGGTTCTGCCCCGCCTGCTGTTGCCGCTCGATGATGGCGTCCTCATCGGGGAAACGGACACTAATGATCTCTACCTTCACCGCGACACCAATGGAGACGGCGTGAGCGATGAAAAGCTCCGCGTCTATGAAGGCGGGGATCGGGGCGGCAATCTGGAGCACCAACCCAGCGGACTGACGTGGGCTATGGACAACTGGTTGTACTCGGCGGTCAACAACTACCGCCTGCGCTGGCAGGACGGACAGCTCATCAAGCAGGACATTCCAGGGAATGGCGGTCAATGGGGAGCCACCCAGGACGATCATGGCAAGTTCTGGGTCGTCAATGCGGGCGGGGAACGCGGTCCGGTGAATTTCCAGAACCACATTCTCTACGGCCAGTACTCCGCCCCGAACCAGTTCGAACCCGGCTTCGAAATCGTCTGGCCCGCCATGGGTCTGCGGGACTTCCAGGGCGGCCCGCCCAAATCGCGGGACGACAACACGCTGAACCATTTCACCGCCACCTGCGGCGGCGAAATTTACCGCGGCGATCGTTTGCCCTCCGAACTGCGTGGCAACCTCTTTTTCGGGGAACCGGTCGGACGCCTCGTGCGGCGCACCACCATCGAGGTCCAGGACGGCACCACGATTCTGCACAATCCCTATCCGCAGAGCGAATTTCTCCGCAGTACTGATGCCTGCTTCCGTCCGGTCGACATGAAAACCGCCCCCGACGGCACGCTCTTCATCGCGGACATGTACCGCGGCATCATCCAGGAAGGAAACTGGACCCGTGAAGGCAGTTACCTCCGCAAGGTCATCCAACAATATGCCATGGAAAAAATCACGGACCGGGGACGCATCTGGCGTTTGGTCCATGAGTCGACCCCTCCGGCTCCCACGCCGAAGCTGCTCGAAGCCACTCAGGCCGGACTCGTTGCCACCTTGGCCCATGCCAACGGTTGGCAGCGCGACACCGCGCAAAAACTTCTCGTCCTGCGCCGGGATCCTGCCGTGACTCCGGCTCTGGTCGCCATGTTGGAAACCCACGCCGATCCACTCGCCCGCATCCATGCCCTGTGGACGCTGGAGGGCACCGGGGTCCTCACCGCCGACCACATCCGCAAGGGGTTGAAAGACCAGGACGCCAACGTCCGTCAGGCCGCCATCCGAGCGGGAGAAACCCTGATGCGGGCCGGCGACCAGTCCGTCGTCGACGACATCAAGGCACTGGCCCGGGACACCGATCCCGGGGTGGTGATCCAGGTCTTCCTCACGGCGAAACTGATGAACTGGAAGGATTACAGCAAATTCATCAACACCAGCGCCTTGGGCACTCCTTCGAAAGGAGTGAAGATGGTCGCGACCCAGATCCTGACAAACAAAGGGGAACTTCCCAAATATTTCAGCAGTGACGAGAAGAATCGTCTCACCCACGGGGAAGCCATTTTCCAGGAACTTTGCTACACCTGCCACGGCCTCGATGGAAAAGGCACCGCCATTGAGGGAGGAGAACTCAATCTGACGCTCGCCCCCCCGCTGTCGGGATCCAAAATAGTGCTCGGACCGCGCGAAGGCCTGGTGCGTGCTCTCCTGCATGGAGTCACCGGCCCCGTGGACGGAAAAATCTTCCAGGCACAGATGATCCCGATGGCCAACAACACCGATGCCTGGATCGCCGATGTCATCAGTTACGTGCGCAACAACTTCGGCAACTCCGCCACCTTGATCAGTCCCCAGGAAGTCGCCGCCGCCCGCTCGGCCACCCAGTCCCGCACGGCACCGTGGACGGAGGAAGAACTGCTGGCCCAGGGTCTGCCACGGCTGGGACACCGTGACCAATGGAAACTGACCGCCAGCAATGGAACCGAAACGCTGGCCAAGGCGGTCGACGACGAGGTCAAATCCTGCTGGGACAGCCACGATCCGATCACGGAAAAGATGTGGTTCACCCTTGAACTGCCTTCCGCGGAGACGATCGCCGCATTGACCATCACCAGTCAGGCCGCAGGAAGCAAAACGCGCAATCTGGTAGTGGAAACGTCGCTGGATGGCAAAGCTTGGGACAAGCCGGTTTTCCGCGGCAATGCCTCGACCGCATTGAGCGAGATCACCTTCACGCCGACCCCTGCCAGATTCATCCGGATCACCTCCAACACCCAGTCCGACAAACGCACCCCATGGCGCATCCATGACATTGCCGTGCACACCCCTGCGGTGGAGCCGAAAAAAGGATGACCCGGATCAGCGTTGCGCGAGGTATTTCCGCCAGTCTCCCAGCGTGGTGATGTCCTCGGCCTGCTCCAAGGCCCAAGGCTCACAGAGGAACCCGGAGCAGCTGCCACCTTCTGCCAGTTCCACCTTGCCGATGCCCAGAGGGGCGGGAATCTGTGCCACAAACTCCCCGAAATTCGCGGTCGGAAGCGCCCAGACTTCCACCGCGATGGCCGCGCCTCCCTCCGCACGACGGATCAACCCCGGCCGCGGCGGCAGTCCTGCTCCTGGAGGCAGGGCGTAGAAATCATAGACCGGAGCGGTCCGGGTCTGTTCCAGAAAGCGCCCTTGCCGCTCTGTCAGCTGATGGTTCAGTGGGAGCCCTCTCATGTGTGCTCCACATACGACGATTTTGGTCCACCCCTGACCAGGGTCGGAGGTGAATCCAGGAATGGCACCGGATTCCATGCGCCGGGCCAGACCGAGCAACTGGCGGTCGTGGAAAGCGGGAGCGAAGAGCGTGATCCCAAAGGGCAACCCGGAAACCTGAAACCCGGCAGGAACAGCGACCGCGCTGTAGTCCAGCAGATTCATAAAGTTGGTGTAATAGCCGAGATTGGAGTTCAAACGGATGGGATCCGCCTCAACTTCCGCAATGGTATAGACCGTTCCGGCGGTCGGGGTGACCACCACATCGACCTCTTCCCAGATCCTGTCGGCAACCCTTCGCAAGGTCTGGAGCCGGTACTGGGCCTTGAAGGCATCCACTGCCCGGGGGGAACCTCCGCCTCCTATAATTTGCCGTGTCACCGGGTGCAGGATCTCCGGACGTTCCGTCAGAATGTCTTCGATCGCAGCGAAACGTTCCGCGACCCAGGGCCCTTCATACAGAAGCCGTGCCGCTTCCAGGAAAGGTCCGAAATCGATTTCCACCGGGATCCCTCCCAAGGCTTCGAGCTTTCCCAGAGAATGTTCATACAAGCCTGGGGTCTCGGTATTGCCAAAGAATGCCAGCTGATCCGGTTTCGGCACGCCGAATCGGAACCCGCCTGACAAGGGCGCGGCAGCGGCAGGTTGAAGATCCTTCCGGGCATAGGCATCGTCAGAATCAAAGACGGCCGCCACTTGGAAGACCGATTCCGCATCCGCCGCATTGCCCGCAAAGATGGAAACACAGTCCAGAGTCCGGCAGGCCGGAACCACCCCGGAACAGCTGAGGAGTCCCCGGGTGGGTTTGAGGCCAACCAGATCATTGAAAGCGGCCGGGATCCTCCCGGAACCGGCGGTGTCCGTCCCCAGGGCGAATGCCGCGAAGCCCCGAGCCACCGCGATGGCAGATCCGGAACTGGACCCCCCGGGAATGTAATCTGGATCAAACGCATTCGCCGGAAAGCCATAGGGAGAGCGGACCCCCACGAGACCGGTGGCAAATTGATCGAGATTGGTCTTCCCGAGCGGGATCGCCCCCGCGTCCATCAGGCGCTGTACGACGAACGCCGACTCCCGGCACCGGTGCGAAAATTCCGGGCACGCGGCAGTGGTGGGCAGGTCAACGAAATCAATGTTGTCCTTGATCGCGAAAGGAACACCGTAGAGCGGTTGGGAAGCAGGTCCCCGGGCTTCGACCCGGCGGGCATGCTCCAGAAGCCGTTCCTTGGAAAGCCGGCTGATCCAAATGAAAGTGGGTTCAGCTTCCTCGATCGCCCCGTGGAGGGCCGCCAGGTAGGACGACGGTGTCCATACCCCTGAAGCATAGGCTTCACGAAGAGACTGCAGATTGCAATGGGGCAAGATGTCACTCATGGAAAGATTCGGTTTTCAGGATCGCCAGGACCTGCCCGGCCACAATGCTGGCGCCTGCTTCAACAAGCACTTCGTGGAGGGTACCGCGCTGAATGGCACCGATGGAGATTTCCATTTTCATGCTTTCCACGATGATCAGCGGTTGGTCTTCCTCGACATTCTCCCCCTCGGTGGCCAGAACCTTCCAGACGCTGCCGGCGACCGGAGCGGTCACGGCCTCACAGCCCGGAGGAATCTCGACAACGTCGCCCTGGTCGGACAGTTCCACTTCAGCATGCTCAAATGACATGGCTCCGCTCTGCTCCCAGCGCTGGCGTTCTTCCGCGAAAGCTTTCCGCTGGGTCTCCCGAAACGTCCCAATGTCGGCCGCATTCTCCTCCAGAAAGGCGTGGTAATCGCGGGGCCGGAAGGTGGTCTCCTCAATCCGGATGTCGAACTGTCCGGTGAGGAATTTCCGCCTCATCTCAGGCAGATCATCGGCGTCCACAGGATACCACCGGATCTGATCAAAAAATCTCAGCAACCAAGGCTTGTCCGCCTTGAAATGCGTCGTGGTGCGGAACCGGTTCCAAATCGGCAGGGTCCGGCCCACGAATTGGTATCCCCCGGGGCCTTCCATGCCATAAATGCACAGGTAGGCGCCCCCGATGCCCACGGCATTTTCGGGCGTCCACGTGCGGGCCGGATTGTATTTGGTGGTCACCAGGCGGTGCCGCGGATCCAACGGAGTCGCCACCGGAGCGCCGAGATACACGTCACCCAGTCCGAGAACAAAATAACTGGCGTCGTAGACAATCCGTCGCACATCATCGAGCGAATCGAGTCCATTGATCCGGCGGATGAATTCGATGTTGCTAGGGCACCACGGCGCGTCTGCCCGGACAATCTGCATGTATTTGTCGATCGCTTCCCGGGTTGCCGGATCGTCCCAACTCAGTGGCAAATGCACGATCCGGCTGGCAAATTCCATCTCGTCCACCGGAGGCAATCCGGATTCTGCCGCCTCGATCAGTTTCAGCACGGCCCTGCCGGAAATCCTGGTCGGGTCAAACTGCACCTGCAAAGAGCGGATCCCGGGCACGAGTTCCAGCATCCCGTCGAAGCGGTTTCGGAGCAGTTCATCGTGAAGGGCCTGCACCCGGAATCGAAGATCGAGATCGAGAACCAGTTCCCCGAACTCGACGAGAATAACCCCATCCCCGCTTTGCCGAAAACACACCTCCGGCAGACCATTCCGGGCCGGAATCGAATCCAGCACCGGGGAAGGCAGCGGGAAAGCGGGGGAAGCCATTGCCGGTTCTTCCCGAAGAGTCGCGATCCCGCGTTCCTGGATTTCCAGAAGCCGCTCTGCTTCTTCGTTCCGCACCGGGACGAACCGTACCCGGTCGCCGGGCTTGAGTTGCCCCAGTTTCCACAAATCCGCACGCGCCACCACCGCGGGGCAGACGAAGCCACCGAGACTGGGACCATCGGGTCCCAACAAAATGGGCATGTCGCCGGTGAAGTCGACCGATCCCACGCAATAGGCATTGTCGTGGATGTTGGAAGGATGGAGGCCGGCTTCTCCTCCGTCCCGCCTCGCCCAGACCGGCTTCGGGCCTTTGAGGCGGATTCCCGTCCGGTCTGAATTGTAATGGACCTCCCAACTGGCGCTGAAAAACGCCTCGATATCTCCCGGGGTGAAAAATTCCGGAGCGCCGTGGGGTCCATAGACCACGTGAATGGACCACTCGGAGGTCAACTCAGGAAGGAGCCCGGGCGACAATGCCCCCGGAGGCTGCTCCACGGCGGTTCCCGCCAGATGCAGGACATCACCCACTTTCAGAGCCCTCCCGCCATGCCCCCCAAAGCGCCCCAACCGGAAAGTGGAACGGCTACCCAAATAGGTGGGAACATCGAGACCTCCGCCAATCAGCAGGTAGCCACGCTGCCCTGGACCTTTGACCGCACCGAGTTTCAAGGTCTGTCCCGCCGCGACAGCCACCGGAAGATAACGGGAGACCGGTGTTCCATCCAGTCTGGCCTCCATCTCCGCACCGGTCAGGCAGATCACTGCGGGAGCATTGAAACGCAGCCGGGGACCACGAACCGCCATTTCCAATCCGGCAACGGTGGCCCCATTCCCAAGAACCCGGTTGCCCAGACGGAAGCTCAGTGGATCAAAGGGACCGGAAGGAGGCACGCCGACGTCCCATAGACCGATCCTGCCAGGGTAGTCCTGCACCGTGGTTTCCAAACCTGGGTCGAGGACATCAATGGTTTCCGGTTGGTAAGGAAAGCCACTAAGGAAGCGGGTCGTGATCTCCGCCCGGGAAAACTCCGGCGATGCCAGAATCTTGCCGAGATATGCCTGGTTAGTCTCGATGCCATGGCATTCGAAATCCCCCAGCGCACGGGACAGGGCCAAAATGGCTTCTTCCCTGGTCTGCCTGTGCACGATCAGTTTGGCCAGCATGGGATCGTAATACTGCGAGACTTCCGTGCCGGACTCGACCCAGGTGTCGCATCGGACGTCGCCAACCGGAGCGACAAACCGCGTCACCAATCCGCTGCCAGGTTGGAAATCCTTGTTGGGATCCTCCGCGTAAATGCGGGCCTGCACGGAATGTCCCAGCGGCTTCAGGTGGGCCGACAATTCCCCCAAAGATGGCAACTCTCCCGCGGCAAGCTTTACCATCCATTCAACCAAATCAACGCCCCACACTTCCTCGGTCACCCCATGCTCGACCTGCAACCGCGCATTCACCTCGAGAAAGTAAAAATCCCTTCGGAGCTCGTCCCAGAGAAACTCCACCGTCCCCGCCGACCGATACTTGACCGAAGTGGCGATCCGGATCGCGGCTTCGGCGAGGCGGTCCCGGTCCGATCCGCGGAGTCCCGGAGCGGGCGTTTCCTCAATGACTTTTTGGTTCCTCCGTTGCACCGAACAGTCCCGTTCCCCCAACGCGATGACTTGACCGGCGCCATCACCGAAGACCTGAACCTCGATGTGCCGGGCCCGTTCGATGTATGTTTCCAAAAACACACTGGCATCCCCGAAATTGGAGGTCGAAAGGCGTCGCACCTGTTCGAAGAGAGCCGGCACCTCGCTTTCGTGGCGCGCGATCTGCATCCCGATGCCACCTCCTCCGGCGGAGGATTTCAAAATGACAGGGAATCCCACCTGATTCGCCAAGGTCACGGCCTCTTCCGCCGACCCAAGGAGCCCGCTGCCCTCCAGCAACGGAACACCCTGTCGGCGGGCGATGTCGCGGCAGACATGTTTCAAACCGCAGGTGGTTAGTTGCTCGGGGGTCGGCCCGATGAAAACAAGACCGGCGGCCTCGCAGGCCCGGGCAAAGTCCGCGTTCTCACTGAGAAATCCATAGCCGGGATGCACTGCCCCGGAGCCGGTCCGGAGAGCGGCTTCGATGATTTTTTCCGCGTCCAGATAGGTCTCCGCCGCGAGACTGCCGGCCAAGGGGACCGCAACGTCCGCCTCCAAAGCATGCAGCGATTCCCGGTCGGCCTCGGAATGAATTGCCACTGAGGAAATGCCGAGTTTGCGGAGTGTTCGCTGGATGCGGCATGAAATGGCCCCCCGGTTGGCGATTAGAACTTTGTC